>NZ_JBIMJO010000005.1:0-104059 GCF_043674095.1 Streptococcus sp. A25 | reverse complement strand
ATCCTCCAGTTTTGTTTTTCTAACAGTATACTGGAGGAGGGAGTGAGTAGATAGATACCTTGTTATTGGGCGGTTACCATCATCTTGACCAAGGTTGCATAAGAATCCGAATCAAGGGCATCATAGAGACGGGATGGATTGAACTGGTTGCGGTAAAATTCCAAATAGGTATTCATATCTGGAAATTGGGAAATGTAGTTGCCCAGAGGTCCTTCTTGATAGGCCTTTTGCATCTGTTCTGTCCAGCTAGACTGAAGTTTGTTCCAAGAATCCAGGGCAGGATTGGTCATCCCAGTTTGGAAGGGCATGGTAAATCCATTGGTCGGATTCAAAGATTTGAGATAGTCAGTGAAGAATTGCTGCTGGGCGGTCAAAATATCTGCCATACCTTTTGGGCCATCTTCAGCCTGTTTTGGTATCAGACTTTGCCACTGCTCAGCCATTTTCTTTTGAGCCTCAAACCACTGATTGATCATATCGTATTGGGACATAAGATTCCTCCTTATAAGAATTCGGTCAATTCCTGGACCGTCAGGTTAGACAAGTGGGACAGTCTACCTACAATTCTTATCTTATTATAGAGAGTTTTCAATTTCAAGCTGTCATGCTCTAAATGCAACTTAGAGTTTTTTATAGCAACTAGTAGGCCAACTAATACATAAAAATAATACGACACTCACAGTTAGCTTTTGATACTCAGTCAAATTCAAAAAGAGTGAATATCAGTTCGTTTTCTCAATCAACAAAAACATATATAAGGTTGTTTTTTGTTAAAACCTAGCTAGTATGTCTATTCGCCTCTAGAGATTTCCAAAGATTTTCTCTAGAGGTCTCCCTCTCTTTCAGAATGGTTAGATTGAATTTTGCTAGGTTTGAGCAAACAAAAAGCAGGCTCATCATCAACAAGCCTGCTGTCATTCGTTATCATTCTTCCTTACTCGTATGTCGCTTGCCAAGGTCCTTAGCTTCTTGCTCCGACATGCTAATCACTTTTGACCAGTTGGTATTCTTAGGCATATTATCCTTGGAATACCAATAAACATCCGCCTTTCCATTACGGGCAATATAGACGACCGGAGCCAATTCCTGACTTGCTTCCGTACTTGGATTAGTCGCTTGCTGGCTGGATGCAAATGCTGTCGTCGAGCTACTTGCCGTTTCAGTTGGTACCAGACTAGGCTTGGCTGTCCCCGTCAAGTAGTCAATCTCCGCATTCTCAGAATAATTCTCCAAAACGACCCGCGTAATACCATAGGTATCGACAATCTCTTTTTCACTACCCAGCCGAATCTCCAGTAGATTCCCAGCCTGATCTATGCCTACGTATTGGAGCTCAATCTGGCGTGGCAGCAATTCATCGCCTCTATAAATCGGAGTTACCCGATAATCCAACCAATAGTTAGGATGGGTTGCCAGCCAAGAATCCAGACGATTTTCATAAAAAAGCATGCCTTCAATATTGGTGTCCTTGGTCCCTTTGTAATGACCACTATTGGTCCAGGCAGTCAGAGGAACCAAATTTTCACCCTGGTCGGTCAAGCCGCTGAACTGGTAGCCGATTAGGTGGCCACGATTGAAGAGATAGGCCTTCTTCCCATCCTTGTTATAGGTCAGTTTGTAATTGTGCCAGCCTACAGGATTGTATTTTATCCGAGGCTCCCGCTGCTTCTTGGGTTCATCCTTATCCTGCAATTGAATATGAGCAAATGTCGCACGCCTGAGATGGTCAAATTTTCCAAGAACCAACTGCTTCTGACCTGTAAAAGGCAGTAATTGCAAGCCCTGGTAGTCCACTTGATTGGCCAGGGTCACAGGCCCATTGCCGAAAAAGAAAATCGCCGTCAGAATGCCAAGGATGAGCCGAAAAATACGCCGTTTCATACATACTACTCCTTAGGATAAACGAAATCTGTCTATCATTAGTATATCATGAAATCGCTTCATATTCACGACAAAACTGAAACATCTTGGTCTGCTTAGCCCATCTTATTTCACCGTTTCAATCCGCCACTGCTGCCAGCCCCTAAACCGTACTGCTCCCTGCTGGTCCGTCCGATAAACATGCATTTTTTCATGTGCAAATCGCTCCAAGGTTTCTTGATGAGGGTGCTTGTAGCGGTTATTTTCCCCAGCAGATACCAGGGCAATCTTGGCCTTGATGTGGTCCAAAAATTCAGGATAGGAGGAGCCTTTGGACCCATGATGCCCCGCTTTTAAGACATCGACCGGCAGAGTGGGATAGGTCTCCACCAGCTCCAGCTCACTCTGCTCCAAATCCCCCGTAAAGAGGAAATTGGCCTGCAAGAGCCTGCCGTAAAGCACGATAGAATCATCATTGCCACCGTCACCTACGAGCTTGGGATAAAGCACCTCCAGATGAGAATCAAAAATCGGCAATCTATCTCCAACCTGCACCACTCTGACAGGCGCATTGACCGCTCTCAACTTCTCCACAAAGTCCGCATCGGTCACACTTCCCGGCGACACATAGATAGTTCCAATCTCCACAGCCTTGGCTACAGCCAAGAGGTCGCCCACATGGTCTGCATCGGTATGGGTCAAGACCAAACTGTCAATCCTGCCCACACCTCGACTATGAAGGTAAGGAATCAAGGTCTGCTCTGCATTGGCCTTGCGCGACCGCTCCTGCCAGGCCTCCTTGGCTGCAAAATCCACGCGCCCACCCACATCAATGAGCACCGTCCGCCCCCGCCAATCCCGCAGGAAAAGGCTATCTCCCTGCCCCACGTCCACCATGGTCACCTCGTTTTCCAGGGGATGTTTTGTCATGAAAAATAGCAGAGCGAGGACCATGCTGAGACCAATCAGCCATTTTTTCCGCCTGTGAAAATCATAGAGCAAGAAAAGACCGACCAGCAAAACCAGCAAGACCAGAGGTGATGGCTTGCCAAAAATCCACGGACGCAACCCCAAATCCGCCACCCAGACAATGATTTTCTCCAAGAGTACAAAAAATCCATTGACCCAAGTAATTTTGACCAAGGGTGACAGCAGGAAAATCAAGGACAGACCTGGTAGGAGCAAGACATCGAATACAAAGGAAAAAGTAAAGGTCAGCAGAATGGACAGGGGCTGGAAAGAATAAAAATAGCCGATTAGAATAGGTAAAATCCCAGCCGAAATAGCCAAACTTTCCACCACAATTTTCTTAAACCAGCCCAAGTCCTCGAAGTCAAAAACTGTCAGCAAGAAAGCGTAGGTAAAGGTCAGGACACCGCCTGCTGTCAGCAAAAAGCGTGGCATAATGAGCAGGCAGACAAAGACCGTCACCGCAAAGTTATCCAACTTCCGCAACCCCAGATTGCCCAGAATTTTCTGTACTAAAGACCGGACGACAGAAAACGACCAGCCTGTCAGACCAGCATAAACAAGTGAAAAGGGAATTTGAACCTTGTCCACCGTCTCCTTGGTCAGACCCAGCCGTAGGAGAATCCAACGAAACTTGTCCACAAAAAAGCCAACCTGCATACCAGACAGGGCAAAGAGGTGGATAATGCCCAGACTGGAATAGAGCTCACTCATCTGGTCAAAATCGCTATCCAACTCCCCAAACAAAAGCCCCGTCATATAATGGCTCATGGGAGCAGGGAAATTGGTTTTCACATAGACCAGAGCCTTTCTTCGCAGGCTAGATAGCCAGTCCAGAGGATGCCAGCTCACAACCTTGTCAACCTTATAAATAGCCACAACCTTGACCGTCCGATAAATGCCCTGGGTCCGCAAATAGGCAGCATAATCAAAACCATTGAAATTACGCTGACCGGCTGGCCGGCTCACCTCAGTCTCTACCGTCAGGTCAACCAGGTCCGACAGATTTTGAAAAGCCTCCTGCTCCTCTTGGCTGGTCAATTTGTAGAAGGCTTGGTAAACTCGCCCGTCAGCCCGACCGCGAAAGGACAGGCTGTCTCCATTGATGTCAATGGTATCTGGAATGACCAGTAGGGTCGTCACTTGCTCAGGGGCTGACTGGTCTGCCCTGGTCCATTGATACAACTGAAATCCGAAGAAGAGACCACATAGGCCTAAAAGCGCCAGCAGTCTGACTAAAGCCTTCTGCCCCTGCTGCAAGCAGAAGACCACCAAGAGAAAACTGAGCAGGCCTATTGCCAAAAGCGAAAAGCGATGAACCACAAAATATAGGGAGATGACTAAAAAGGCCAGGTGGATAGGCTGGCAGGGGAGCTTAAACCGTGACATAAGGCCGGATGTTCTCCAGGGTCTTGTCGCCGATACCCGACACATTATTGAGGTCGTCGACGCTCTTGAAGCCACCATTGGCCTCCCGATAGGCGATAATGTCCGCCGCCCGTTTGGCCCCGACGCCTGAAATAGTCTGCAGCTCCGCCTCGGTCGCCGTATTGAGATTAACTAGACCTTGCTTGTCGTCTTGGTTTTGGGACATAGCAGAGCTGGGATTGCTGCTTGCCACCACCGAGATATTTTCACCTTGACTAGCCACATAGACCACCGCTTCGTCGCTCAGCTTCTGAGCCAGATTGACTGACTTCTGATCTGCCTCCTGGGAAAATCCACCCGCAGCCAGCAGGGCATCGTTGACCCGGCTGCCATTTTCAAGGGTATAGAGCCCCGGCTTTTTCACCGCTCCCTTGACATCGACCACCAACTGGCTGCTCACTTCAGTCGAGCTAGATGCTGTTTTCGTTTGGTCCTCAGACGATGCAGAGCTTGTCTGCTCTGTCCTGGTTAAGTCAGCTAGACCTGTTTGATCAACGGATTTGGCGGGTTGGCTAAAGAGCAGAAAGCTGGTCAAAATGACCCCTGCCGCAGCCGGCAGACCAATCTGCCACTTATAGTTTTTCAATATTTCGATATAAGAATGGATATTGTTCATTTTACTACCTCCAACTAGTAAGTGCGTAAAAGAACAGAAAAAAACTCACAAAATTTGCGAGTTTTTTATCTCCTTATTTCTTGTCCAATTCAACCGATGGATTCCAGACGAAACTAGCCAGGTAGCTAAATATATAGGTCAGTCCCAAAATCAAGGCCACCAGCAAAAGTATCGGAATACGGTAGATATAGGTCAAGACATTTGGTTTTTTCTTGGTTTGGAAGGAGCCAGCGTAGTCGTCCAGACGCTTGAATTCCTTTTCGATACGGCCTGTTACCTCAGCTGTTCCTGCATCGTCCATGCGCTTGATGTCTAAAATATCAATTGGATTGCCAAAAGCCACATCAATCCGCTCACCAGCCAACAAGCCCTTGAGGGTCAGAGGACCGACATAGGTAGCAGGCATGAGCTTGACCTTGGCAGACTTGGCAATCACAGCCACACCACCTTTGAGCTCAGATGAATGTCGGCTACCAGACGGAAACATGACCAGCGAACGGTCGCTTTTTTTCAACATGTTAACTGGATACTTGATGGCTGCCATACCAGGATTTTCACGGTCAATAGGAAAGGCACCACACTTGCGAATCCACCAACCAAAGCCACGGTCCTTGAAGAGTTCCTTTTTGGCCATAAAGATAAATTGCTTTGGTGCCGCCGCATAGCCCATGAAAACAGGGTCCCAGAAGGTCTTGTGAGGAGCAATCAGAATATAATTCTCTTCCTTGGGCAGGATATTTTCCTTGTCATGGTAGTGAATATTGCCATTGACAGCCCAGAGTAAAAATGATAGTAATGTTCGTAAATAAGCGTAAAACATAGATTCTCCTTTTTATCCCTTCTATTATAGCATAGTTTGAAAAATGGTGCTGCCTTTTCTCTGGTAAACTTGGTTCTAATCAAAATATGATATCACAACTTTTTTCTTGCCAACATGGTCGCAAAGCGCATCTTGAGGAAATTACCATTTTCATCACGCTTATGAAGTTGACCAAAGTCTTCATTGTACTTAACCAAGTCCCAGTCACGGTAGTATTCCTTCAATTCACCTGAACCAAAGGTAAAGGAGAAATTCATAGGACAGGGCGCATCTTCCGTATCCATAGCCGCCACAATCAAGTTATAGCCACCCGCCCGTGTCTGCTCCTGCATATTGCAGATAATGGCTGGCACTCGATCCCGCTCCAAGAACATGAAGACCACAGTTGAGATAATCCAGTCGTAGTCCTGCTCCAAACTAGCTGAGTTGATATCGTAAATCCCAGCTTGCAAGTCTAAATCCTCTGCTTCCTTGACCTGCAAGAGCGTCTGAATGCTCAGTACCTGCTTATCAACTGCCGTCACCTCAAAACCTTGCTGGGCCAAGTAGAGACTGTTCCTGCCATGACCACAGCCCAAGTCCAAGACTTTACATGGCTCGATGATTTTCAAGGCCTCCAAGACCTCCGAATGCGTCCGCGTGTAGTCATATTTTTTTGCAAAATAATCCTCCGGCTGACAGAAAAATTCCAAGAAAAACTCCGTATCCTCTGTCAACAAGGCCACCTTATGCCACACCTGTGGCTCTACAAAAGGAACATCATCTGTCGGACCATAGACGAAAGTCGCAATACTTAAATCACTTTCATCCATCAGTTCAAATCTCAGTTGACCTTTCAAGACCTTAATCTTCCCCCAAGTTCCGACCTTGGTATTGTGTCGCTGTAAAAAGTGCTGAGGAACGGTCTCCTGATTCCAAATGGGCATGCGTTTATAAGGAACTAAAACTGTCATGACTTCTCCCTCTTTCTAATACACCTAGTTTATCACAAAGAAATCTCCCCTTCAATCCGTTTTTTTCTTAACTTGGAGTGAACTCCAAGGTGTATTATATAGAAAACTAGAAAGGTTACTTACTAATAAATGTAGGTGTATAGTAAATATGAAAACAGCTATTTATGAAAAAGCCGATAAGATGACTGTTGCAGAAATTGAAAAGCCAAGCCTACAAGGATATGGCAAATCGTAAAACTATTAAGTCTATGGTGACAGTGGATTAATATTCTTCGAAAATCAAAGTCAAACATTGTTGACTTGATTTGATGACTGAAAAGCTCCTGTGGAGGTTTTCAGCCTGCTCCCTTGAAATATAAAAAGAACAGAGTTCTATCTGCTCTTGGAGAAACAAAGACGTTCGCCTATCTCCAAAGTTTCGGGGAACCTTTGGAGGTAGGTGAATTCTGATTTTAATTAAGTAAAATACAAAAAGAAACCTCCAGAAATCCTAGTACTCCTGGAGGTTCTTATTTTATATACTACTCAACTGCCAACTCCCCCCACCAGTCAACTCTAATTGCTGATTACAAATCTCTAAAATTTTCTTTCGATGTGTAATAGCAATAAAAATAGCAGGGTTTTCATCTAGGTAGGATGCAATCGTGGCAACGACCGAGTCTTCAGTTGCTTGGTCCAAGGCTGAGGTCGGTTCATCGTAAATCAGTACATCAACTGATTGATTTAAACTTCTAGCGATTCCAATACGCTGTCTTTCTCCACCTGATAGAGAGTGTTTGCTGTCAACTTCTCGCCCCAACAAATCTTCCAGATGCAAGCCTTCAATGACCTGTTCTGAGAGTTCCCATCCTTGATCAAACTGGATATTCTCGCGTACCCCAGCCGCAAATAAAAAGACATCTTGAGGTAAATAGGATATACGAACCAATAAATCTTCTGTCTCAAAATCGAATAGATTTTGTCCGTTCACTAAAATATGACCACTAGTTGGATGAAGAATTCCTAGCAACAATTTTGACAAGGTTGACTTACCACTGCCTGTCTGCCCAACAACTGCCAAACGACTACCGACTTCTAACCTCAAATCTAACTCTTGAATCATATTCTGATTGGACTCATAAGCAAAGCAAACCTTCTGAAGTTCCAAGGTCTGAATTCTGCTTAATTTCTGCTTCAATACAGGCCTTTCTACTGATTCCTCATGCTTAAAAAATTCCTGCAATCGTGGTAACGCGACATCAGCTTGTTGTTTTAACCGATTCAGCGTTGCGATGCTAAAAACAGGATCTAAAATCCAATGTGTATAGGACTGCAAGGTAAATAAACTGCCTAAAGTCAACTTCCCTTGTAATACTAGAAAGACACCAACTCCTAGAATCGTGATGGGAATAATGGAATAAAAGAAATTCATAAATGCACTATCTAAGGACGACACTCGCAATACTTGTGTTTTTGAAACCAGATAGCGATTTAAAGAATCTTGAAAACGTCTCTTAAAAAATGTATCTTTCAGACCGAGTTTAATAGTTTCTCGACCTTGCAATAATTCGACCGTATCCTCCATTACCTTAGAATAAGATTCGCTTTCAGTCTGAATTCTGGGCTTAATACTCTTATTGAGAGCTAAATAGATACAAGTATAAGATACAAAAATACCAAAGATAATGACTGTTAGTTCAAAACTAGTTACAAAGAAAATACTATAGATGATCAGCAGGCGCGTCATAAAAATAATGGTCTCTGGAATCAAATAGACCAAGTATTTTGCATAAGTCTCACTATCATTCAGAATTTTATTAAGTTTATCACCATTTTCCTGATGATTGAAGGAAGACAGAGGCTCTCCCAATGCAGCTGACATGACATGATAACGCATAAGCATAATCCCTTTTGACAGAGTCTGTTGAAAGAAGAAATCTTTTATATAATAGATTAGAAAATCTAAGATAGAAACTAGTACTAGTAGAAAAATTGTATGATAGATGGCATCCATTCTCCCCCCTTGATTGATTTGACTTATTTGGTCAATCAAATAGCCAATCAAGATGGGTTGGCTAAGGGAAAAGAGAATCGATAGTAATTGAAAGAAGAAGGTTACCAATCTCTGTATCCGAATCGGCTTTAAAGTCTGTTTAAAAGTAGTCATCGCTTCCTCCTTTTGGCTCTCTAACTTAATATATCACAATGTACTCTACATTTCTACCCCATTACTCCATGAAAAAGACCAGGATTTCTCCCAGTCTTAGCGACTATTGATCGCCTTCGTACGTTTGGGCTCATTGCCCATATATAATATCTCTCAATGACCTTCTATAGAGGTAAAACTCGTCAATGTACTCTGATACTTCTTGTAATGTTTGAAAAACAGAATAAATCGTGTCGCCTTTTGAAAGTTTAATCAAAAGAGTTTCTGAATCAATTTGCTCTGGAAAATACTCTGTCAACTTCGATTGTAAAAGATCAATGTTTCTAACCCTAAGGATATACTCTATCCAAGAATCTTTCTCTGTCAAACACGTTCTAGAAGTAATGTCTATAACAGTTCCTTCTCTTGTAATCTTGCCATCTTCCAATACATAAATATAATCAGAAACTCTCTCTAATTCTTCTAAATTGTGCGATGTTAATAAGATTGCCGCACCATTCTTTTTCAATGTCAGAATAATCTCTAACATCTTTTGAGCAGATGGACCATCTACTCCTGATGTTGGCTCATCAAAAATATAGTTTTGGAAATTTCCGATAGCAGCTTGTATGAAGCTAATCTTCTTTCTCATTCCAAATGAATAGCCTTGAATCTTCTTTTGTAAATCATCTTTGATTCCTAGTATTTCAGCATATTTTACAGCTTCTTCCCTAGGAACGTTTTTCAAGTCTGATATAAAGTTTAAAAATTCAAGACCTGTAACATCCTCAAACATAGCGTTTGCATCTGGCATCACAGAGACATTTCCAGACTGAACTGTTCCTCTATCTGAAAAATAATAACCCATTATAATTGCTATTAAAGTGGACTTCCCTGCTCCATTACTACCAATGATAGATGTGATTTCTCCATCTGATGCAGTCATAGTTATGCTGTCCAAAACCATGTTTTCCTTAAATGATTTGGAAATGTCCTTCACTTCAATCATCTTATATCTCCTTCTTCTCAAAAACTGAAACCCCTATACCTAAAAAAACAACTGACAAGAGCATTAAAAATAGAACTTCCCATGTTTTTTCAATATAATGATAGGGAGTGATCCATAACAACAGTTCCAAAAAATCATGATTGACAAAGTTAGAAAACACAAAAATAGTAGGGTAAATAATACTAATAATGATGTTCACTAGCATAGCTGTTCGATCATTTTTACTAATCGTGGAAATAAATGTGATAATCGAAAGCATATAAAAATAAAAAATACTAATATTACAAAACTGTTGGAAAGAAAAAACTGCATCTTTTCGAAACACAAGTACAACTATGGTTGAAATCAAAATTTGTAAAAGGAAAAACACAAAGGACATTAAAAACTTTGAAAAATAGAGTGCCCGCCGAGATTGATAAGGCAAAATAAATCTAAAATCTCTTGATGATATCCCTTGAGAAATAATATTAGAGAACAGGGATGCACCGAATAGAAAGCCGACAAAAGCAAAAACGGCATACATCACTTTCAAAATTGCTATTCCATCGGAATTATCAAAGATTCTTCCAACACTATCTCCGTATCTAATGAAAAGATAAGTGATGAAAAAATAGACTGCTGAGACAATCGCTGTTTTAAAGGATTTTAAGTCTCGCTTCATGTAAAATAAAAATAGTGAGGCCAAATTTATTCTCCCTTCATGTAATACAGTCCATTTTATCAAAAAAACGAACCACTCTCAACTTTTTTCAAAAAACAGAAGCAAATAACACTAAAAGACGAACATTAGGCAAGCAAATAGATAAATGATACGATTTTTGTTGACAATCTTTTTCTTTGTTTTATAATCAAACTGTGGGTAACCCCCACAGAAGGAGGAGAAATATTATGAAAGCATTATTAAATTGGTTGTTTAAAGTATTAAAAGCAGCCTACTATTGGGCTAAAAATAACTGGAAAACTGTCCAGAAATGGCTAGATATTGGGATGTACTTTGAATGGATTCTTTCTAAAATTAAACAGATTTTAGGAATTAAATAACGACATTGTCTAATTTTATTCATGCAATGTCATTAAAATAAAACTCCATAAAATATGGAGTTTTATTTTAACTTTTAGATATTATAAGGACTGATTATCGGCTATGGAGAAAAAAATCATTTCTCATTCAAACAATTATTTGTACCACGAATTTTTATTGAGTATATTTTATACTATGCTATCCATTTTTGTCTCGCTTGCAGTGTCTATATTTTGGAATATCACATGGTATCATTATGTTTTGGTGTTTATTTGCTCAATTTCTTGCATAAATCTAATAAGAGAATTTTTCCTCAATAAAACTTGGTATATTACTGTTGAAAAAAATAAAATAATCTGTTCTTACGGAACTATATTAAAAATAGAAAAAGTGGTACTCCTATCCAAAGTATACAGTTTTGAAATAAAAGAAAATTTCCTCTCCAGTAAACTAGATTGTTATAATATTGCTTTGAAAACTTTAGATTCTGAATTTGAAATTAAAGGAATCGCTCATGGCGATTTACAGGCCATTGTACAGCATATAGAAAAACTGTCTTAATGAAAAAAATATTACTACTACTTAAATACATATATGATTTCACAAAAGCGATGATAGCTAATTACAGCTTTTTGCTATTTTTTAACAACGAACTAGCTACTAAATTTTTTATTTTTTCAACTATAATAAGTGCTTCATTTTTGATTTACAGAATCATCTACTATTCGAACTATTTTAATTTTGAGTTCACCACAAATTATTTAATAGTAAAAAAAGGAATCTTTCTCAAGAAAATATATAAAGTAAGATACTCCAAGATACTTGGTTATGAATTTCACCAGAATCTTCTTTTTAGATTTTTTCAAATTTATCAGGTTCAAATTTTTTTCCCTGATACCGGTGATAATAAATCAATTACTCTCCCCATTTTGAATAACGAAGAAAAAAATTATTTGTCCAATAAACTTCTAATTACTGATGAAGAAACCAGCAACAATGAACCAAATGTTGACAATTTATACCCAGTAATTCCTTTACCAATTTATAAAATTGTTCTTTCTGCTTTTATTAGCTCAAACTATCTTTACATTTATACAATTTATTGGACTATTTCTGAAATTCTTCAATACTTAGATATCCATTTTGATAAATATTTATTTATTTTTTATTATTCTAACCCACTATATGTCTCCTTTTTTATATTAATTATAATACTATCACTGACTAGTATTGCCAAACAAATATGGGACTATATCAATTTTAAAGTTTATAATACTGAACATTCATTAATCATTTCAAACGGGATATTTCAAAAAAATCTTATAGAAATAAATAAAATAGATATTAGCTATCTTGTCCTAAAGCAGTCTTTAGGACAAGCAGTTTTTAAGATTTGTTCCTTACATGCTGGTATCTTTAACGTTAAATCTGATTCAAAAAATAAAATTAATACTTTATTCCCCCACCAGTCTATAAATAATTTTTCTAATGATTTATTAAATATCTTGCCAACTTTCGATATAGAAGACCTCCCAATAAAAAAACTTTTAAAATTCCCAGTATATGAAGTAGTTTGCTCGTTAGTCCCTCTTATTTTTATCTATACAATCGTACAATTGCATTTTTCTATCATTTCATTTGCAACCGAAATAATTATGTATATTTTTTATACCTTCCTTCTTGAATGTAAATTTGCCAAATTTGAAGAAAGAGAAAACTATATAATAATCAAAAGAGGATTGTTGTTAAAAAAAATTTTCATCACTGATAAAAGTCACCTAGAATGGGAAATAAAGTACCAATTTTATAACTATTTGACTATTAGAAAATTGGGAATTAAACTGCAAAAATTTAAAAAGTTATACTTTTTAATGCTAAAAAATAAATAGAATTATAGACTTCCTACTATATAAAAAAAACAAATACAGTAGTTCATTCTGGCTCTATTATTCAATGGATTGGATACTAGCACACCAAACTCATCTCGCATTAATCGCCTTCATGGTCCGCTTAATATCACGGTCTTGCTCACGGCGTTTAATTGACTCCCGCTTATCGTAGTCGTGCTTCCCTTTGGCAAGCCCTATCAGGACCTTGGCAAAGCCATCCTTGATATAGACTTTGAGCGGCACCAGGGTCATCCCTGTTCCCTTGACCTCATTGCCCAAGGACTCGATTTGCTTCTTTCGTAAGAGAAGTTTGCGGGTCCGCGTTGGCTCCTGGTTCCAGATATTGCCCTCATCATAGGGAGCGATATGGACATTGACCAACCAAGCCTCGCCCTGCTTGATCTGGGCAAAGCCGTCCTTAAGGTTGATCCGCCCCGCACGAATAGACTTAATCTCCGTCCCCGTCAGGACCATCCCCGCCTCCACTGTATCGACAATGGTATAGTCGTGGCGGGCTTTTTTATTCTGTGCAATCACATTGCCCTCACCCTTGGCCATGCCTATCTCCTTTTCTTCTTGTTCTTTTTAGCCACTTCTTTGTAAAATGGTTTCTTTTTCTTGTCTTTTTTACCACTTTTTGACTTGTGGTCTTTCCCAGACTTGTGACGTCCGCTGTCGCGACCAGCAGCTTCTTGCTTGTGGTGCTTGCCCCGTCCTCGCCCTGATCGATCATCACGGTCACGGTTGGAGTGACTAGCAGTTCTCCGCTTAGCTTTCAAAGCTTTTTCTACGATATCCAGCTCGGACGGCACGTGGGCAAAATCGATTTCCCCTGTCATCTTGTCCGCCCGCGTTAGCTTGATACGGATTGGCTGACCGACACGGAAGACACGACCTGATTTCTCACCCTGCAAGGTCAGAGTTCGCTCGTGGAACTGGTAGTACTCGTTGAGGTTGGTGATATGAATCAGGCCTTCAACCGTGTTTGGTAACTCGACAAAAAGACCAAACTTGACCACGCTAGCCACGACACCATCAAACTCTTGCCCGACAAATTCTTGCATGAACTCTGCCTTCTTCATGGCTTCGACTTCCCGCTCTGCCTCAATGGCACGGCGTTCTAAACTGGACGAAGACTTGGCAAGCTCAGGAATAACCTGCTCAAAATGCTCTGCTTTTTCCGCAGGATTGTGACCATAGTCTCGCACCATACGGTGTACCAGCAGGTCAGGATAGCGGCGGATAGGGCTGGTGAAGTGGGTGTAGAACTCGGCACCCAGTCCGTAGTGGCCGTGGTTGTGCTCCGAGTAGCGTGCCTGCTGCATGGAACGGAGCAACATCATGTTGAGGACATCCGCATAGGGTTCATCCTTGACTCGCTCCATGAGATCCTGAAGGGCGTCCTGGCTGATAGAGCTGGCCGTCCCGTAAACCGTCAGACCAAAGCTGGTCGCATAGTCGATGAACTTCTGCAACTTGTCTGACTTGGGCTCCTCGTGGATCCGATAGATGAAAGGCAGGTCCAACTTGGCAAAATGCTCGGCAACGCACTCATTGGCCGCCAACATGAAGGACTCAATCATCCGCTCGGCAATGCCCCGCTGACGCAGTTGAATATCGACTGGCAGACCATCCTTGTTGACGATGATTTTGGCTTCTGTCGTGTCAAAGTTGAGGGCACCGCGTTTGTAGCGCATGGCTTCTAGCGTCTCATGGAGTTTGACCATGAGCTCAACACTTGGCACGATTGCCTTGTATGTAGCAAGCTTTTCCTGATTTCCAGCAATCATGTCATTGACATCAGAATAGGTCATGCGGAAGGTCGTTTTGATGACCGTTTGGCCAATCCAGTGCTTGACCACCTTGCCCTTGCGGTCTATTTCCATAATAGCCGACTGGGTCAGGCGATCCACGTTTGGATTAAGGGAACAGATACCGTTTGACAGGCGTTCTGGCAACATGGGTACCACACGGTCGGTCACATAGACAGAGGTTCCCCGCTTGACAGCTTCCTGGTCCAAGGCAGAGCCTTCGGTCACATAGTAGCTGACATCGGCAATATGGACACCCAGTTCCAGATTGCCATTCTTGAGTTGCTTGATATGTACCGCATCGTCCAAGTCCTTGGCATCCGCACCATCGATAGTAAAGATGATTTCATCCCGCAGGTCCAAGCGGCCTTCAAAGTCCTGTTCAGACGGACTTTCTGGTACCCGATTGGCCTCCGCCAAGACTTCATCAGGAAACTCCGACACGATGTCCATCGACTCCAAAACTTCCAAGACATCAATCCCCACATCGTCCTTATGCCCCACCACATCCCGAATGGTCGCGACAAAGTGGTCCCGTTTCTTGTTTGGATAAGCTTCGATATCAACTTTTAGGATTTCCGTTCCGGTCAATACCAGAGGTGACTTCTTGATATAAATCTTCTGAGCGATTTTCTGGTTTTTAGACTTGATGTAGCCTGCATATTCTGGCTTGTCTTCGTCAAAAACAATCAAGCCCACCGCAGTTTTCAGGCTATGTTCCAAAATATCAATGACTTCCGCTTCCGCAGCCGTCCCCTTGAGCCTGTCCGCCACTTTCTTGATCGCCACTTCCACTCGGTCGCCCTCAATAGCGAAGTTGACATCATCACGGCTGACAAAGAGGTCATCTTCCTCCTCGTCAATGGTCACAAAACCAATGCCTGACTTGTGGGCACGAAAAATCCCCTGTAAAGTGACCTTGTTTTTGGATACTTTTGGAGCTGGCAGAGCAATTCGACCCGCATTGTCAAAGACAAGCTGACGGCTACCTTCCATGCTGGAAACCAGCTTGACCAAGTCAGTAAACGCCTTGGCTGAACTAGCCTGCAAGTGGTCCGCTAGTTGGTCCATGGTCACAGGACCTGCTTCTGTAATATAGTTTAAAATATCTTTTTTCATTTATCTTTACCAAAGTGCTAGGAATATCCCTAGCTCTACTTTTCTAAATTTGCGTCATCATTTCAGCGCAGTGGTTGATTGGAAATTTTGTTCGCATTTTATTCTCCAAAATTTCCTAATCAACTGTACAGGGTGTGAGTAAAACGATCTAGGAATAGACCGTTTTAGCCTGAACCTAGAAACGCGAGAGTTCAGTTGAACTTCTTTTGATTAGTCAAATTCTGTCCCACTCCCAAAAAAATAGACCAAGAGCATTGCCCCAGTCTACATTTGATTCTATTAATTACTTGAAATGATAACCAGAACCAGCGCATTGAGCAACCAAAGGGCAACTAGAATGGCTGTAAAACGCTGCATCACTGCCTCAAACCCACGCGCCTTTGTCCGCTCAAAAAGAGCACCACTAGAAGCATCAAAGACATTACTTGATTGGTTTTTAGCTGGCTGAATAAAAATCACCGCCACAAGAATAACAGATAAAATCAACAGAATGGTTAATAATACTTGATACATACTTTTTTCACTTTCTTAAATAACTCCTGCTATTATACCACAGAATCTATTTCGTTTCAAGGTGGAGGGTTACTTTTCTCTCCTTGGGGCAGTATTTCAAGACCTGGATTTTATCCGGATGGGTCTTGGCATTCTTGCTAGTCAAATAATTCTTACTGCCACATTCAGAACATTGCAAATTGATTTTTACTCTCACTAGACTTCCCTTACTTTCAAGTAGTTTCTAAAATTCACCAAGGACCAAATCAGATTAAACAAAACCAGAGCGCTAGACACATAAAACACCCAATCATAGCCTAGATGAGCAGCAGTCGTTGACCCAATCATGGGTCCCACAACCGAACCTAGATTATTAAAAATCTGATTGTAGGAGAAAATGCGCGAAATCCCTTCTTTGGGCGTTAACTTGGTCAAGAGGGAATTGACCGACGGCAATAGAGCTCCCGTACCAAAACCATAGAGAAAGCGCAGTACACCCAGCTGGAAAGGACTTTGGGCAAAGACGCAGAGGACATTGATCAAGAGACTGTAGGCCAAGGCCATGAGCAGCAACCTGTGATTGCCAATTCGGTCCCCCAATTTCCCCAAAGGACCTGAAGTCACCAGCGAGGCCATGCCCGGCAGGGAAATAATAAATCCAGCTACAAAAAGCAGATTGTCCGTCTGACCCAGATGCCGCACATAAAGAGTTAAAATCGGCACGATAGCCTGAGCCGCCGCAATGATAATCATGGAAGTGATAAACAGTCCCACCATCATCTGCTTGTCCTTGATTTGATGAAAGAGCTCTGCAATCATCATCTGCTGCCCCTTTGCCATCGGCTTGAAATCTTCACGAATATATAAAACTGTCAAAACCGCCACCAAGAGATAGAGCAAACCGACCAGCAGAAAGACATTGTGAATCCCCACTATTTCCGCCAAAAAACCACCCAGAGTCGGGCCAATCAAGTTACCCGCCACAGCCCCTGTTGACAAGGTTCCCAGAGCATAGCCTGTCTTGTCCTTGGGCACCTGACTGGCCACTAGAGCCGTCGCATTGGGAATATAACCTGTAAACATCCCATTCAACACACGCAGGACAATCATCCAAAAAACATTTGGCACAAAAGCCATCCCACCCATGGTGAAAATCATAGCAAAAGCCGCCCGCACCATCATGGGCTTGCGACCATAACGGTCCGCCAAACTCCCCCAAATCGGTGCCATAATAGCTGCCGCCAGGGCATTGGTCGACACAGCCAGACCAGCAAAATACTCCACCTGACTGCCAGTCACTCCCAACTCCTCCACAAAGACCGAGATAAAAGGCATGACCAAGGTAAAACTAACCCCCGTCAAAAAATTCCCAATCCAGGCCACCTTCAAATTCTGCTTCCAGCAACTACTACCCTCGTCCATTTCCAATCTCCTCCACCAAAGACGCCACCTGCGCCAAGGTCGCCTCCCGCGACCCACTGTTATCAATCACCTTATCTACCCGTTCTTTTTTCTTTTCTAAAGAAAGCTGCGCTGCCAAGCGATTCTCCGCCTCCTGCAGGCTATAGCCGTTGCGAGCCATGAGCCGTGCCAACTGCTGGCGCTCATCGACATAGACCAGCCAGACCTCATCGACCTCCCCGCTATAATCCAACTCGTAGAGCAGGGGAATATCCATGAAAACCACTTCTTCTGTCTGTGATAGCAAATCCCGTCGTGCCAACAGTTCTTGCCGAATAATCTGGTCCTGTAGTTCAGACAAGCGTGCCCGCAGCTGGCTATCCGCAAAGACCTGCTGGCCCAATTTTACTCGGTCCAATTGACCATCAGCTGCTAGAATTGCCGGACCAAACTCCTCCAGCAAGACCTGATAGAGCCGTCCGCCCTTTTTCTGCAAGTCATGAACCACCCCGTCTGCATCGATGACCTGATAGCCCTTCTCTCGTAAAAAAGCTGTCACTGTTGACTTACCCGACGCGATACCGCCTGTTAATCCGATTACCTTAGCCATTTTTCACCTGACACTTGGGACAGAAATGTGTACCCCGCCCGCTCAACTGGATTTTGATAATCTCTGTCTGGCAACGGGGACAGGCCTGTCCTGTCTTTCCATAAACTTGTAAATAATCCTGCATGGTCCCGTCCATGCCCAAGGCATTCTTATAGGTCCGAATGGTTGAGCCACCTTTTTCGATACCCAGTTGCAGGACTTCAATGGTGGCTTGACGGAGGTCTGCCACCTGCTCTGCCGACAGCAGATTACTTGTTTGAGCAGGATGAACTTGTGCCTTGAATAAAACCTCATCGACATAGATATTGCCCAAACCAGCCACCAAAGACTGGTCCAAAAGATGTGCCTTAATGGGCTTTCTCGACTTAGCTAACTTGAGTGCAAATTCTTCTAGGACAAAATCTTCCTCCGTCGGCTCAGGACCAATTTTTCGACTGATAAAATAGGCATCCACATCTGCCTTGCCCAGCAGTTCCATTGTCCCAAACTTGCGGACATCTTGATAGACCAAGGTTGAGCCGTCTGTGAAGGTAAAAAAGGCATGGAAATGCTTGTTTATAGGCACCACATCATGGAAGAGATTGTACTTGCCCTCCATACGCAGATGGGAAATCAGCACAAAATCTGTCAGATAGAGGAGCAAATATTTACCCCGACGGTCCACCTCCATGATGGTTTGACCAACCAACTGCTCACGAAAGCTGTCCGCACCAGTCACAATCATACGAGGATAGTCCACCCGGACACGTTCAATTTTCTTACCTTTGACAAGACGATTGAGCCCACGACGAACCGTCTCAACCTCTGGAAGTTCGGGCATACTATTCCACCTCAACCTTTCTGACATAATGTATATTTCTACTTACTTCTCTGAAACCATTCTTGGTATGAAAAGCCTGACTGTGGCTATTTTTAAAATCCGTATCAGATGCCAGTTCCCGTGCTCCATGAGATTTAGCCCACGAATCTGCAAAATCGAGTAATTCGGCAGCAATCCCTTGTCCACGATAATCAGGATGAACAAAAATTCCTTCTACATAGGCAACTGGACTAAACTGACAGCCTTCCACATAATCATGGCGGAGTGACAAACTTATCCATGCAACCGCTATACCTGACGAAGAATAATAAAGAAACTCAAATGGAAACTTACCCTCAGCAAATTCTTCCATCAAAACTTGTTTATCTGTCTGCCATACCGAACTTGCAAATGAACCCCAAACAGAAACTATTTCTTCCGTAACAGATTTTATTGACATACTTTCTCTCCTTTGCGACGTAAAACACCACTAACGTGGTGTCTAAATGTTTCTTTATATGTTTTTACCTAAAAGATGTAGCAACATGGCATTATTGCGGCACTTTCGGATTTCTGGGATCGGAATATTAGAGACTATCCATAGGCTCACAGCCGTCTTCTTACTTCAAGGCTAGCGGGCTATTGAGGTCACTCCCTGACTGCCTCGCTCTACAATTTTAAAGCTCGGGTTTAATTCGCCAAAGTTGAATGCATTAAAACGCTACTCAACTAACGGCAATTCTCTGCGGAATTGCCTAGGCGACTTACTAGTTTCTAACATCCACTGGACTGCTTCGCTCCCCCGAACCTTCCTCGCTCTCCAATTTCTAGGCTCGGGTTTTCACATGGTCACTTTCGCATTTTTAGGTGACCAGCTGAAACAGTCTATTCCCAGACTGTTTCACTCCCCCGGACGTTTTTAATACTCTTTCTCATTATAACCAAAGTCTGCCAGATCGAGTTTTTTGTCACGCCAGTTTTTCTTGACTTTGACCCAGGTTTCCAGGAAGACCTTGTCCCCCAGCATGAGTTCAATATCGCGTCGGGCCATGGAGCCGATTTTCTTGAGCATGGCTCCTTGTTTGCCAATGATAATGCCTTTTTGGCTATCGCGTTCGACCATGATGGTCGCGCGGATATGAACCTTGTCTGTAAATTCATCCCGTTTCATGGACTCGATAACCACTGCCACCGAATGCGGAATTTCCTCGCGAGTTAGGTGCAAGACCTTCTCGCGAATCATCTCGGACACCAAGAAGCGCTCTGGATGATCGGTAATCTGGTCTGCTGGGAAATATTGGAAACCCTCATCCAGATTTTCCTTGAGAATTTCCATCAAGCGATTGACATTATTGCCTTGGGTTGCAGAAATAGGCACAATTTCCTTGAAATCCATCTGCTGGCGGAAATCATCAATCTGCTCCAATAGCTGGTCCGGATGGACCTTGTCAATCTTGTTGACCACCAAAATAACCGGTACCTTGGCCTGACGCAGACGCTCCATAATCATATCATCACCCTTGCCGCGTTTTTCATCGGCAGGCACCATGAAGATGACCGTATCCACCTCACGCAAGGTGCTGTAAGCAGACTCAACCATGAAGTCTCCCAAGGCCGTCTTTGGCTTGTGAATACCTGGCGTGTCGATAAAGACAATTTGTTCCTCGTCTGTTGTATAAATCCCCATAATCTTGTTACGGGTTGTCTGAGCCTTGTCGCTCATGATAGCAATTTTTTGCCCCATTACATAGTTGAGAAAAGTCGATTTCCCCACATTTGGACGACCCAAAATCGCCACAAAACCTGACTTGAAAGTCATAGATTCTCCTTATTTTCCTAAAAAATCAAATCCCAAATCTTAGGGATAAAAATAATCAATCCTGTCAAAAGGGCAAAGCCTGAGACAAAAAGGACCGCTCCTGCCGCCATATCCTTGGCATTCTTGGCCAAAATGTGAAAATGATAGTCCGAGGCCAAATCCACCACGCTTTCAATAGCCGAATTCATGATTTCAAAAGCAATGACCAGACTGATACTAAGCAAGAGGAAAAGCCATTCTGTAACAGATACCTGAAAAATTAATCCCGCAAGCACAACTAGGACAGCAGAAGCTAAATGCTTCTTCATATTGCGCTCTTCCTTGAAAGCCGTTAAAAGACCTGACATAGCAAAGTCCAAACTGGCCATCAACTCCCTATTTTTCCAACGATTTTTTGAATTATTCTCTCGTAAGTCCATATGCTGTTAAAATTTCTTCTTGCAAACCAAACATTTCTGCTTCTTCTTCTGGCGTATAGTGATCATAGCCATTGATATGCAGAAAACCATGTACTGCCAAAAAGCCCATTTCCCGCTCAAAACTATGGCCGTAATCAGCGGCCTGTTCTTGCGCCTTTTCAATGGAAATGAATAACTCACCGATATAAGCATCAAAGTCTTCCATCATTTCAGCCAAATCAGGATCATCCAATAAGTCTTCTTCATCGAAGAAAATCTCATTTTCCGGCTTATACTCAAGGCTGACCACATCTGTTGGGCGATCAATCCCGCGGTATTCCAAGTTGACCTCATGGACACGCGCATTATCCACAAAGGTCACAGCCATTTCCTTGTTTTGCTTGCCGATTTTCTCCGCCGCAAATTGGAGCAAGTCTGTAATCTGCTCTTGCATCTGAGCAGAAACCTGCCCTGTTTCATCAATCATTTCAATATACATGGTCATACATTCCTTTAACTATTTACATTATATCATAAATGTTAGAAAGAATCGTTTTTATGGTATAATAGAAATACACTATATTATTACAGGGAACTACTATGAAAGCTGAACAGAATATCATTGCCATCATCGACAGCAATCTGGAACAGATGACCAAGCTGGAAAGGGAAATTGCGGCCTACTTTACAAGCCTGGACTCCAAGACCATGGATTTGAGCTTGGAAATCGTCACCCAGGAACTGCATATTTCTCCTTCTGCCCTGACCCGCTTTGCTAAGAAATGCGGATTTTCAGGCTATCGGGAATTTGTCTTTGCCTTTCAAAACCAGCAACAACAGCTAGACAAACAATTTAAACATGTCCAAAACAACCTGACCAAGAAGGTCCTGGTGGATTACGACGAAATTCTAACTGCGACCAGCCAGCTGGTGGACGAGGAAAAACTGCAAGAAATCGCCCACCTGATTGACCAAAGCAAGCGGGTTTATTTCTACGGCACCGGCAGTTCAGGTCTTGTTGCCATGGAGATTAAGTCCCGTTTCATGCGCCTGGGAGTTGTCTGTGACGCCATTACCGACCGCAATAACCTGATCTGGACCACCAATATCCTGGATCCCAACTGCCTAGTGATTGGGCTCTCCCTGTCTGGCTATACTGAGGATATCATCGACCACCTGACTCTGGCAGCCGAGCGAGGTATTCAGACAGCCCTCTTGACAACCAGGGAATTTGATACAACTCCTATTGACACCCTTATCCCTGTTGCCTCTGTTCGCAATTTGAACTATGGCAATCGCATTTCACCCCAAATCCCTCTGCTCATTATGCTGGACATTCTTTACGCCTATTTCCATGCCATTGACCAGGAGAAAAAGGAAAGCATCTTTAAGCAGACCATCGTTGACTAAACTTGACCAAGATTTGCCAAAGGCTATGAAAAAGAGTAAGATAGAAGGTAACAATACAAAAAGGAGAAAGATATGAAATTTTCAGACTATACCTATGTCCGTCCCGATTATGAAGCTATCAAGGCTCAATTTACTGACCTGACAGACCAGTTAACTCAGGCAAGTGACTTGGAAACAGCTCGTACACTTGTGACAGCCGTTACCAAATTGCTCAACCTGATCGATACCCAGTACAACCTCTGGATGATCCGTCATACTATTGACATGAACGATGAGTTTTACAATGAAGAAACCAAGTTTTGGAACGAATATTCGCCACTTTTTGAAGAATTGACCACCAACTACTACCGTGTAATTGTCCAGACGCCGTACAAGGAAGAGTTGTCAGATATCTTGCCTCAAACCTTCTTCATGCAGGCAGAAAACAAGCTCAAGACCTTCTCATCAGACGTCATTCCATTACTGCAAAAAGAAAATGAATTATCTGATGAATACAGTAAACTGATCGCTGGTGCAGAGATTGATTTCCAAGGTCAGACCTACAACCTGGCACAAATGGGGCCATTCGGTCAATCAACCGACCGTGAAGTCCGCAAGGCTGCTTCTGCTGCCACAACTGCCTTCTTTGAAAGCAAGGAAGCCGACTTTGACCGTGTGTACGATGAATTAGTAAAGGTCCGCACGGAAATCGCCCACAAACTCGGCTTCAAGGACTATGTAGAATACGGCTACCTCAAGATGAACCGTTTCGATTACAATCGTGACATGGTCAAGGTGTACCGTGAAGAAATTCTCAAGCATATCGTACCGATTGTGCAAAATCTGCGTCAACGCCAAGCCAAACGCTTGCAAGTACCAAGCCTGAAACACTACGACCTCAATCTTGAGTTCTTAGACGGCAATGCGGTCCCACAAGGTGACCCCGACTTTATCGTCAGCCAAGCCCAAGACATGTACCGTGAATTGTCAGCAGAAACAGGCGAGTTCTTCGACTTCATGATTGAGCATGAACTCTTGGACTTGGTTGCAAAACCAGGCAAAAACAGCGGTGGCTACTGTACCTATATTCCTGACTTCAAGAGCCCATTCATCTTCTCCAACTTCAACGGAACCAGCGGTGATATTGATGTCTTGACCCACGAAGCAGGTCATGCCTTCCAAGTTTATCGTTCCCGTTGGATTCAAAGTCCAGAAGTTGTTTGGCCAACCTACGAAACCTGTGAAATCCACTCCATGTCTATGGAATTTATGACCTGGCCTTGGATGGACCGTTTCTTCAAGGAACAAGTCGATAAATATAAATTTACTCACTTGGCAAGTGCCCTTCTCTTCTTGCCTTACGGTGTCTTGGTGGATCACTTCCAGCACGAAGTCTATGAACACCCAGAGATGACTCCAGCTGAACGAAAGGCGACTTGGAAAAAACTCCAAGACCTCTACTTGCCAGACCGTGATTATTCTGAATCAGAAGCCCTCAACCGTGGTATCTTCTGGTACCGTCAGGGGCATATCTTTGCCAGCCCATTCTACTACATCGACTACACCTTGGCTCAAGTCTGTGCCCTCCAATTCTGGAAACGCACGCAGGTGGACCATGATGAAACTGCTTGGGAAGACTACATCCGCATCTGTGATTTGGGCGGCACCAAGTCCTTCTTACAAGTGGTTGAAGCTGCAAACCTCCAATCACCGTTCAAAGAAGGTGCCCTTGAAAGCACAGCCAAGGCTGCTGCCGATTGGTTAAATGCAGTTAAGGATGACGAACTATAAAACACAAAAATCTGAATGAGATACGAACTCATTCAGATTTTTTTGATTTAACAAAGTTGATGTATTTATCGCCGAAGACTTCAATTTGCTCCAAAACCATCTTAAATTCCTGACCAATCTCGCTCAGTTCATATTCCACTTTTGGCGGAACCTGTGCATAAACCTTCCGAGTGATTAAACCATCATCTTCCAGCTGACGCAGTTGCTTAGTCAAGGTTGCTTGGGAAATCCCTGTCAATCGACGGTGCATTTCATTAAACCGAATGGGACCTTCTTCAATATGATGTAGTAATAAGATACTCCATTTCCCAGATAAGACACTCTGAGTGGTCACATAAGGACACTCCGGAACCGTATGTTGTGTAAAAGTTGCCATAATTTCTCCTTTATTTTCCCTTGATACTACACATTACTTCACAAAAAGATAGTGACTATTCAAAAAAATCGTACTTGTAATATTTTTAGTACCTGATACAATAATACCATAAACTGCGAGAGCAGGGAAGAAAAAATTGTTAGAGGTATAACATCATGAAAAACATTCTATTTATCGTCGGTTCACTACGTGAAGGTTCATTCAACCACCAAATGGCTAAACAGGCTGAAAGCATCTTAAAAGGTCAAGCAACTGTATCTTATCTTAACTATAAAGAAATCCCGCTTATGAACCAAGATCTTGAAACACCAGTCTTGCCAGCTGTCCAAGCTGCACGCAATGCGATTATGGCTGCAGATGCTATCTGGATTTTCTCACCGGTTTACAACTTTGCAATCCCTGGGACTGTGAAGAACTTGATTGACTGGCTCAGCCGTTCCCTAGACTTATCAGAAACACGTGGCCCGTCAGCTCTCCAGGACAAAATTGTTACTGTATCATCTGTTGCCAATGCTGGACATGACCAAATGTTCACTAGCTATCAGGCTCTCCTACCATTTGTTCGTATGCAAGTCGTTGGTGAGTTTACAGGGACAACTGTCAATCCAGAAGCATGGGGAACTGGACAGTTGGTATTGTCAGAGGAAGCCATCGCCGGTCTACAAGCGCAAGCTCAAGCTTTGTTAGAAGCTTAGATTCTACAAGTCAATATACATCCTTCTATGATCTTTATCGAGTTGAAGATGATAAAATTGCAGAACTCTGGGATCTTGTTGAGCCAATCGAGGAAAATTCCAAAACTTCCAATAGCAATGCTAAATTCTAATCAAAAACCAAGAAAATAAGATGAAAGAAGATTAAAATGAAACTATATTACATCATCGATGCTTATTGTGGTTGGACCTACGGCTTTAACCACATTTTCACAAAATTCATGCAAGACCATCCTGACATAGAAATAGAGGTCATTAACGGAGGCTTGTTTGTCGGCGATAACAAAAAGAAAATGGCTGATTTCCAGCAGGCACAGACCATCAACAAACAAATCGAAAGCTATTACCAAATGTCTTTTGGCGATAACTACAATCAATTGTTTAAGGATAAGGACTTTACCATGGACTCCCTCGGTCCGGCTAGAGCCTACTCAGTCTTGAAAAACTATGTTGAGACACCTAACCATGCTCAGCTAACATTAGACATTCAAGCCTTATTTTTTGAAGAAGGGTTAGATCTCAGTTTAGCAGACAGTTACACCAGCCTAATCGGTAGCTATCAGTTACCCACAAAGGCTATGGAAGAACTATCAAGCATCTTGAATCAACCAGAAAGTCTACACCCTGACTTTATCAAGGCTTATGAAATGGGGGTAACCTCTTTCCCAACCTTGTTACTTGAAAAAGACGGAAACTTCTTTAATCTTATCAATAAAGTTCGCACAGTAGACGATTTGGAAAAAAATTTCCAAGAGGCAGTTGCTCAATAGAAAAGAAAATACCTATGTCAAACAATCAATTATATAAAAATATTTTAGAAGAGACTTATCTAGCTACTGCTCAAGGTCGAATAGAAGATTTCAAGAGCCATTTGGCTGCTGATATCTCTTGGACAGAAGCTGCAGGCTTTCCCTATGCTGGTACCTATATCGGTCCAGATGCAGTGATTGAAAACGTCCATGCAAGACTAGGTTCTGAATGGACCAATTATAGTGCCACACCTGTTGATTACGCCTTTTCAGGAAACCGTGTCATGGTTTACGGCTACTACAAGGGAACCTACAAGCTTACTGAGAAATCCTTTCAAGCAGACTTTGTCCATATTTACGATTTTAATGCTGAAAATAGAATTACACACTTTATCCAAATCGTAGATAGCGCATTTGTTGAGAAAGCTATGAGATAAAAATCAATTTTCAAAAGTCTATTCGTCACACATTACTTCACCAAAAGATACTAAGTAACTCGAAAATTCCTATAAATTGTATCCGAAAGCCAGGTATCCCTATGTACAATTCCCAATTTGAGCTGGGCCATGTTGCCCTCAATGTCCGCAATTTAGAACTCCAAAGCCGATTTTACCAGCAGGTATTGGGCCTCCAAGTTCTGACTGAAAACTCTAAACAGATTGACCTTGGTGTCGGACAGACCACCCTTGTCCGCCTGATTCAAACAGAGCAGAAAGACGAAGTCCACAGCAGCTACGGACTCTACCACTTGGCCATTGTCCTACCTAGCCGTGAGGACCTGGGGACCATTTTCCGCCACTTTATCGACAATAAGATTCCCCTCCAAGGCGCCAGCGACCACGGTTACAGCGAAGCCATTTACCTAGCCGACACCGAAGGTAACGGCATCGAAATTTACTGCGACCTCCCGCAAGACTCTTGGGATGTCCGCCCAGATGGACGCATCGTTGGCATCACTGAGCCTATGGATGCTGAAACGATCTATGCTTTAGGGAAAAAAGCTGACGCAGCCTATCAGATGCCCCTTGGCAGTCGCATGGGTCATGTCCATCTATCTGTCCGAGAAAGCGCCGCTTCTAGCCGATTTTACCAAGAAGTCCTAGCTGTTGAGGATAAATTCTCGGTCCCATCTGCAGCCTGGCTAGCCTCAGGCGACTACCATCACCACCTAGCTGTCAATGAATGGGGAGGAAAAGAACTCCAGACACGAACAGAAGGCATGCCAGGATTGGCCTACTACACTATAGTCTATACAGACATCCAAGCCTTCCAAGCCACCATTAAACGTGCCCAGACCGCAGGACTTGACCTGCACCTTGCCACCCAAGAAGTCGCCTTTGTCGATGTGGACGGCATCAGGACCCGATTGATCTACCAAACGAAATAAGAGGTTAGACAGATACCTAACCTCTTTTATTTTATCAAACCTAAATCGTATTTCATCCCCAAAATCCGTTCCACTGATTGCTCAATGCGGTCCTCGCTTAGTTTTCCTCTTTTTACCTGGTCCAAAAGATAGGGAATCTGACTCGTAAAGTTGGAAGACAAAATCATATCCGCCCCCGCCTCGATTGCCTGAAGGGCTGCTTCATTTTGATCAAGAAATTCTGACAAACCCAATTTATCAAAATCATCTGTCAAAATAACCCCCTCAAAGCCCAGCTCCTGACGTAAAATAGCCATCACCTCAGGTGATATAGAGGACGGTTGGTCTGAAACAGCAGTCAGAATAATGTGACTGACCATGACTGAGTCCGCTCCTGCTTCAATCCCTGCCTCAAACGGTAAGAAATCCTGCTTTCTCAATTCATCTACAGGACGGTCATCATAGACCAGCCCCGTAATCGCATCACCCGTCTCACTCGAACCAGGGAAATGCTTCAAGGTAGATAGGAAATTTTCTTCCTTGAGCAATGTGACAACCTCACGAACGTAGTCAGATGTTGTCATGGCATCCTGGCCTAGTGTCCGTTCATAAATGGGTGAACTGGGATTGGTTACAACATCAGCAATCGGGAAAAAGCCCGCTGAAATACCTAAATCCTTTAGAACCGAAACCTTGGATTTTGCTCCCTCCAGGACAGCATCCAAACCTCCCTCATCATACAATTCCATCGGTGATGCAAAAGGTTCTTTCAAGATCGGACTAATTTGACTAACAGCTCCTCCCTCCTCATTGGAAGCCAAAAGTAAGGGGATATTGGAGGCTTTTTGATAGCTTGCCAAGTCTTTTTTTAGCTGACTCAGCGACTTACCTTCTACATCTTTGGATTCCAGCATATAACCTCCTAGATAATAGGCCCCAACAATCTGTTCAGCCTCTTGCTCAGGAATATGCCCTAAAAATAATTGACCAATCTTATCCTCTATGGTCATACCTTCCATCATTTGATTGATAGTCCTCTGCTTCTGTGTCAGACCACTATCAACAGCTGGGGATTCCATCTTATCAAAAACAATCCAACCACTCAGCAAGGTCATCAAAAGAAGGCTAACCACAGAAAATATAGCGAATTTTTCTTTGTTCTGAATAAATCTATCTTTCTCAATCATCCTCTAATCCGATTCAAATAATCCTGATAAGACTCCGTCTCCATCAAGGTCTTTGCATTTTCCACACGCGCCCTAGTCGGCGGTTTTGTCCCCTCCAGCGGGTAAGGTCTCCCCAACTCTCTCCACTTAAATTCACCTAAATTGTGATAAGGCAGAACTTCAAAGCGCTCGACATTGTTCAAGGTTTTAACAAATTTGCCCAACTCAACCAGGTCCTCATCTCGGTCTGTCAATCCAGGCACCAAGACATGTCGAATCCAAACAGGCTTGCCAATATCCGATAGGTAACGAGCACACTCTAAAATAGTTTTATTACTATGACCTGTAACAATACGATGCTGGTCAGGATTGATTTCCTTGATATCTAAGAGCACCAAGTCGGTCACTTCCATGAGACGGTTGTATTTTTCCAAATAACGCTCAGTCGAACGGAAGGTCAGGGCACAGGTATCTAAAGTCGTATGGATGCCTTTTTCTTTTGCCAGGGTAAAGAGAGCAATCAAGAAATCAATCTGAATGGTCGCTTCACCACCAGACACCGTAATCCCCCCTTCCTTGCCCCAGAACATCCGAAAACGCAGAGCTTCTTTTAGGACATCCTCAGCAGTACGCTCGGTTGCTGCCGGGTTAACCAAATCCCAGGTATCAGGATTGTGACAATACTGGCAACGCATGTGACAGCCTTGCATGAAGACCACAAAGCGAACACCAGGTCCATCAACTGAACCAAAACTTTCGGTAGAATGAACTAGACCGGTAACTTTTCCATAATCAATCTCTGTCATTGGCTTTTCCTCACTTTTTACTATGATTATTATATCACAAAAAATGAAAACGCTCTATATTTTCTGAATGAATAAATTGACATCCCGTTACTACACACCAAAAACCACCCACAAAACTGGGCTCTATAAGACTGTAGTGGGTAAATCCCCTATGGAGATTATGGAGCCTTTTTGAGTATAGAAAAAAAGTCCCA
The DNA here is from genome assembly GCF_043674095.1 of Streptococcus sp. A25. Lineage (NCBI taxonomy): Bacteria > Bacillati > Bacillota > Bacilli > Lactobacillales > Streptococcaceae > Streptococcus > Streptococcus sp. A25. The sequence goes on along the minus strand of NZ_JBIMJO010000005.1, from coordinate 74,370 downwards.
CATGACCTAAAATGAAAAGCGTCTAAACCATCATTAAAAAGGAATCATATGGAATAGATAAATAGTCAGGGAAGTGACTGTTTATCCCCGAGCCCAGAAATAATAAAGCGAGGATAGTATCACAAACTTACTGGGAACGAAAGACCCCAACATCACTATTTTGGACTATGAGGACTGCACTTATCACAAGGAAATTCTTGCCAAACTGGATTATTTAGCTCCTAAATACCACTCTTGTCATGATCAAATGACTAAATACGATTTCCAGAAAACCTCTAAAATTCCTTACTTAGAGTGTGCTGGTTACCGAATTCTCATTCGCCTGAAAAAGCACCGTTTCCGCTGTAAAAATTGCGGAAAAATGGCTGTCACAGAAACCTCTCTGATCTAGAAAAACCACCAAATCTCAACCATTGTTCACCAGAAAATAGCTCAACCTCTCATTGAAAAACAGTCTATGACCGACATCACTAAGCGTCTTGCCATCTCTCTACCTCAACTGTCATTCGCAAGCTAAATGAGTTCCAATTTAAAACCGACTGGAATTGGTTGCCTGAAAATATGAGCTGGGAGTCAAACAGTCTGGGGATAGACTGTTTGAGCTAGTTTCAAGAAAGGAAAAATGAGTTTCATCGCTCAGGATTTTGACTCGCTAAAAGTCATTACAATCCTTGACGGACGCACACAAGCCACAATCAGAAATCATTTCCTGCGCTATTCCACACAAGCTAGAAACCGTGTTAAAGTCATCACTATGGACATGTTTATACTCAACTAAAATCAAAAATAGCCAAACTCCAATCTCTACGTACAATTGATTTGAGTTGAGAAGGAGATAGGTTTTGAATAACCTCTTGAAGTTTATCAATAACCTCATTCAAGCTTCTAAATATCTTATTCTTGAAACCACGTTTGCGGATTTCGGCCCAGACTTACTCAATAGGGTTCATCTCTGGTGTGTAAGGTGGAATAAAGTTAAATGCTATATTCTCAGAGATATTCAATGTCTGAGATTTATGCCAGATGGCATTGTCCATGACTAGAATAATGTAGCATCTGATAAGCTTCTGACAATTGGTGTAGAAATTCATTCATCCAATCACTATCACAACCGCTTCTGCTCGGTCACTAACCCAATCAATGACTTGTGGTTGGAAGAACCTAAAAACTCAAAAACCGAGCTTCGTTTGAAACTCGGTTAGTGGTTATTATCAGGAAGGTCCGACTCCAGAAGTTAATGATTAAAAACTAATATGCTTCGATTGCTACCCATTTTCTATTAATTTTCAATTGTCTAAAGTGTGGAGATTGCTTTATTTTTTACAGTGTTCTAAATATAATATCCGAAAATCAATCAATGACTGACGATCTTCTCTGGAAATACCAGGTCGGTATTTCCCAAGTTTGAACGGGCAGCAAGCCAATGAAAATAAGGTTGTGAATAAAGAATATCATAAATAGATGGGTGGGACTGAAGCAGACCTTCCTCTAGTTACTGCCTTAGGGGCAATAGCTAGTTTGCTAAAGAATAAATGAAATCATCTTTCTATCTACAATGTTAATATAACACTTTTTCAAAATAAATTCAAATAATTGTGTGCAAAAAACAAACTTATTTTTTAAAATTTTTGTTAAATTCATCCCACATTTTCTGCTGTGGCTTGGCAAAGGGATAGGTATGAAAATCTTCAACCGAAACCCATTTTAATTCACGATTAGCTGGTAAATCCGACTGACTTGCCACTCCTTCTATCAACTCAATCTGCCATTTGCGGTGGCTGAAAATATGCTGAATGGTCTCAAATTCTTGCTCCTGCCAGTCAATAGTCAGACCATATTCTTCTGTAAAGCGCAGCTTCATATCAGGCTGCTCCGGCTCTTCTGCCACTTCAAACAAGGAAACTTGTTTGGCTAGGATAGCCCCTTTTTCCAAAAGCGGAAAAGACCAAAATCCTGATAAGAGTCCAGCGTCGGTATTTTTCTCAAGGAGAAATTGATTATCCTGATTGCGAATGAGAAAGCCTTGATAGGCGACTGGGACAGGCTTTTTCTTGGGTACCTTGATAGGATATTTGTCCATTGTGCCATTGCGATAGGCTGCACTAAAGTCCTTCACGGGACTTTCTTCTGGCCGTGGATTGGCAGGCGCCTCAATATCTGAACCCAAATCCATCAGGGCTTGGTTAAAGTCTCCCGGTCTAGCTGGGTCAATCAAGATGTCCATCATGGCTTGAAAAATCTTGCGATTCGCAGGGAGACCAATATCATAATCCACTTCAAACAAACGGCTGAGCACGCGCATGACGTTGCCGTCTACCGCAGGCTCCGGCAAACCGAAGGCAATGCTAGAAATAGCACCAGCTGTGTAGGGACCAATGCCTTTTAGACTGGAAATTTCTGCTTGTGTCTTGGGGAAGGAACCATCGAACCGTTCGACCATCTCTTGGGCCGCTTTTTGCATATTGCGGACACGAGAATAATAGCCCAACCCTTCCCACAATTTGAGAATGACTTCTTCCGGTGCCACTGCCAAGTCTCTGATGGTCGGCAGATGGTGGAGAAAGCGCTCATAGTAAGGAATGACCGTATCCACACGCGTCTGTTGCAACATAATCTCCGACACCCAAATGGCGTAGGGATCCGATGTTCGTCGCCAAGGCAGGTCTCGTTTGTGCTCATCATACCAATCAAGAAGAGCCTTGCGAAAGGCGACAATCTTCTCTTCTGACCACATGTCAATTCCATATTCTTTCAAATCTAACATAATTCTAGTATAGCACAAAGAAAGGGAGCTAGCTGTGACTAACTCCCTGTCTGTAGTATGAAATGTTGCTTACCTACTGTTCAGCAGCCTGCTGGCTCATCTGCATCTGGTAATAAAAACCTTGCGCATCCATCAATTCCCTATGATTGCCTTGTTCGACAATTTTTCCATCTACCATGACCAAAATCAAGTCAGCTGATTGGATGGTTGATAGGCGATGGGCAATGATAAAGCTGGTCCGTCCTTGCATCAATTTGGCAAAGGCTTCTTGAACCAATAACTCCGTCCGTGTGTCAATCGACGAGGTCGCCTCATCCAAAATTAAGATTTTAGGGATTTTGACAAAAACGCGCGCAATCGACAGCAATTGCCGTTGACCCTGCGATAGAGAGGCGCCGCCATCTGTCAGGACAGTATCATATCCTTGGGGCAATTGACGAATAAAGAAATCCGCATTGGCTGCCTTGGCCACCTCGATAACCCATTCCCTAGTCGCATGAGGATATCCATAGGCAATATTTTCATGGATAGTTCCTGATTTTATCCAGGTTTCTTGGAGAACCATGCCAATCTGCCGCCGCAAATCCTCTCGGCTGTATTGGAAAATAGGCACACCATCCAGGACAATCTGGCCAGCATTGACATCGTAAAAACGCATGAGCAGATTAATCATGGTCGATTTCCCTGCGCCAGTCGGACCAACGATAGCCACCTTTTGACCAGAGGTAACATCAATCGCCAGGTCCTCAATGAGCGATTTTTCAGGCTGATAAGAGAAAGATACATTTTCAAAGGAAATAGCCCCCTGCAACTGATCCGAGTCAATTGTCCGCTCTGCCCTATCCTCTTCGCTAGCTAGATTAACAAGGGCAAATAGCCTGTCTGCACAAGCTAAAGCGCTCTGCAATTCCGATAGGACAGAAGAAATATCGTTAAAAGGTTTGCTGTACTGGCTGGCATAGTTGAGAAAGGTGGTCAGAGAGCCGACTGTAAAGGTCCCCTGCATGATGCGAAGTGCTCCAAGACCTGTCAAAAGCGCATAAATCAAGGCATTGACAAATCGGGTAGTCGGATTAACCGTAGACGAAGCAAATATTGCTTTCTGCAAATAATGAGCGTAGTCGCCATTGACCTGCTGGAACTGCTTCTTAAACTGGTCTTGGGCATTGAAGGCCTGCACCAGACTGAGCTGGCTAATGGTCTCCTCTAAGAGCTGAGCTTGCTGCCCACGCGCCTGGGTCTGGCGACTGTAGTAAGTATAGCTCTTCTTTGCAATAAAACGCGCCACAAAAAGAGACAGTGGGGTCAAGGCAACAACCAAAAGCATCATGACAAGATCCAAACCTGCCATGGTAAAAATGGTCAAGAGAATGGTCAAAATTCCAGCGAAAAACTGGTTGAAGACCATCAAAAGACCGTTAGTCAGCTGTTCACTATCACTGGAAAATCGTGCAACCAAGTCCCCCGTTGACTGCCTATCCAGATAGGAAAGGGGCAACTGGTGCAATTTGACATAGACCTGCTCCCGCAAGTCTGCCACCATATCATAGACCAGGCGATTGGTGACCAAGGGCAGATACCACTGGACCAGGCCATTGGCCAGAATGACGACAAACATCTGCAGCAGAATCTCCAGCAAGACCTGGCTATCTGCTACCAAGACCGCGTCGACTGCCCGACCGATAAGGATAGGAAGATAGACGGTCAGAAGGACCTGAGCCAGTGTCGCCAGCAAGAGCAGAATCAGACGAATGGGCTGTTTTAGGACCAGGCTTGTCAATTGATGCAGACTAGTTTTCTTCATGGCTGCCCTCCTCTCCATGCTGGGATTGGTCAATTTCACGGTAAATAGCAGAGCTTTCTAGCAAGTCTTGATGACGACCTAGCCCCACCTGCTGTCCCTGGTCCAGAACCAAAATCTGATCCGCAGTCTTCAGGCTATTGGTCCGTTGAGACACCATAATCAAGGTTTGGTCAGGCAATTCCTCCTTGATAGCCTGCAAGAGACGGCTCTCTGTCAGATAGTCCAGGGCCGACGTCGCATCATCCAAAATCAAAACAGGTGCTTCTTTCAAGAGAGCACGCGCAATGGTCAACCGTTGCCGTTGTCCACCGGAAAAATTCTTCCCAAAGGCTGCTACAGGACTATCCAAACCGCCCTTTTCTGCCACAAATCCATCCGCCTGAGCAATCTTCAGGGCCCACCAAATGCGTTCTTCGGAACTATCAGCCAGTCCCAAGGTAAGATTTGAGCGGACAGTTCCAGCAAAGAGCTGAGCCTGCTGGGCAACGGTGGCACAATTAGCCCGCCAGGTTTTGAGATTCACAGGACTCTTTCCATCAATAAAGTACATCAATTGATTAGCTGGCATCGGATAAAAGGCCTGTAAGAGATTGACCAAGGTCGTCTTACCAGCACCCGTACCACCGATGATGCCGATAAACTGACCTTTCTTTATCTGAATAGAAATTCCTGACAGGGCCTGTTCAGCAGCATTGGGATAGGCAAAATCCAGCTTGTATAGTGCAAAAACATCAGCTGGGTCATTGGCTTGCAGGACTGGCAGAGTGCCTTCCAGGTCTTCGGATTCTTGCTTGAAAATTTCCTGAATCCGTTGACCAGCGATATAAGACTGGTTGATAGATGAGACAACCATGACCATCTTGACTAGCTCCGCCAAGATTTGCAAGAGATAATTGATTAGGGCAATCAGCATCCCTTGCTCTAGCAGATTGTTAGAAATGGCTAGATTTCCCTGCCAAATCAAAATCATCAAGGTCGCATTAACCACCAGAAAAGTCAGTGGCGACAGCAGGCTAGACCAGTAACCAGCCTGTAACTGTCTATTTTTATAGGCCAGATTGAGGGCTTGAAATTGAGCAACTTCTCTCGCTACCTGGCCAAAGGCACGAATGACCCGCCAGCCCGTAACCGTTTCACGCACCTGCCCTACCAAGCTATCCAAATCTCTACGAATCGATAAGAGATAGCGACTGACAGCCACCGTAATGCCTGCCACAATCACCAGCAAAACAGCAATCATCCCCAGAAAATAGAGAGAAAGGCTAGGACTGATATAGAAGGCCATGAAGAGAGCACCAAAGACCACAATCGGAGCCCGTAGAAACAGGCGCAAGAAAATATTGATTCCTGCTTGAATCTGCAAGGTATCACTGGTCAAGCGCGTCAAAATTGATGAGCGGGACAAAGTATCCTGACTAGCTTGCGGCAAAGATAAGACTTTTTCAAACAGGTCTTCTGTCAACTGCTTGGTCACCCCAACTGCTGCCTTGGCTGAATAATATTGCCCTAAAATAGATACTAGAACTCCCACAATTGCCAACCCTGTCAGGAGTAAAAGCATAGCAACCAGGTCCCCCTGATTGCCATGTGGAATAATTGTATCAACGATATGGGCAATAGCCAAGGGAACAAGGAGTTCAAAGCAGGCCTCCAACAGTTTGAAGAGAGGAGCCAGCGTAACTTCTTTCAGGTAATCCCTGACATATCGTAGGATAAATGTCATAAGCTTACAAAGCGTCTACAGCCTGAGCTGCTGTGATGATACCGAGTTTGTATACATCTTCTGAACTACAACCGCGAGACAGGTCATTTACTGGTTTGTTCAAACCTTGCAAAACAGGACCAACCGCTTCGTAGCCTCCAAGACGTTCAACTACTTTGTAAGTAATGTTGCCTGCTTCAATAGCCGGGAAGACAAAGACATTGGCTTGACCTGCTACTGGACTTCCAGGTGCTTTCAAACGAGCTGTATCTGGAACCAGGGCAGCATCCATCTGCAATTCTCCATCAATCAATAGATCTGGACGAAGTTCCTGAGCCAGGCGAGTTGCTTCCACTACCTTATCAACACGTGGACCTGAACCTGAACCTTTTGTTGAGTATGAAATCATAGCTACTTTTGGATCGATTCCAAATGTCTTAGCAGTTTCTGCTGATTGGATGGCAATCTCAGCCAAGGTCTCAGCATCGGGTTCAATGTTAATTGCACAGTCACCAAAGACAAACTTGTGCTGGTCTTTCACCATCAAGAAAACGCCCGAAGTACGCTTAACACCTGGCTTGGTTTTGATAATTTGAAGAGCAGGACGAACAGTATCAGCAGTTGAGTGGATAGCACCTGAAACCATACCTTCTGCTAATCCCATTTGCACTAACATCACACCAAAGTAGTTAACATCACGCAAAATTTCATCTGCTTGTGCCTCATCAACTTTTCCTTTACGAAGAGTAACAAATTCTTGCTTCATGGCATCGAAGTTGGCATAGTTATTCGGATCGATAACTGTGATACCTGGGTTTGAGAAACCAAAGTCTGTCAACAAAGTATGAACATCTTCCGGCACACCAAGGATAATAGGCTCTACCAAACCTTCAAATTTCAAACGAGCTGCTGCACGCACGACGCGCTCATCTGTACCTTCTGGGAAAACAATACGTAGTTTTTTACCTACGATTTTTTGCTTCATTTCACCAAATAAATTCCGAATTTCCATTTAAATTCTCCTTTTAAATATTATTTATTAGTTAACGATGTAATAACAGCCTGAAAATCGTCTGGAAGTGGAGCTTCCAAGTAAATCCTTTGGGCTGAGAAAGGATTGTCAAAAGCCAAATTGTGACAATGCAAGGCCTGACGTTGAATACCACATTCTAAACTGCCACCATACATATCATCCCCTAGCAAAGGAAATCCAATGTGGGAAAAATGAACACGAATCTGGTGGGTTCGACCAGTGTGCAACTGAATGTCCACCAGGTGAATGTCTCCCCAGGACTGGACCACCTTATAGGAAGTGTGGGCATATTTACCCGTCTTAGTCACACAACGGGTAATAATACTATCTTCCGGTCGACCAATCGGAGCAATAATATCCCCTTCCTGTTCCAAAACACCTCCCCCCTTAACTAGGGCATAATAGCGTTTGTGAATCAGCTTGGCCTGCAACTGCTTGTCTAGGCGGGCATGGGCATAGCCGTGCTTGGCAAAGAGCATGACCCCAGACGTATCCCTATCCAGACGAGTCACTATGTGGACCTGCTTGTTTTCATAGTCCTGCTCGACCAAGTAACCCTTGACAAAGTTGGCAATGGTCGACGAATGAAGACTGCTAGGAATGGAGGCATAGCCAACCGGCTTATTGATAGCTAAAAAATGGTCATCCTCATAGACAATGTCCAGGGGAAAGGAAATAGGTTCCAAACTACCTGTCAAATCCGCTTCAGCTGGTATATCAATTGTAACTCTATCGCCAATATCAAGCAAGTAAGTAGCATTCTGTGGCTGGTCGTTAACCAAAATAGCTCCACCAGTGTACTTGATTTTAGCCAGCAATCCCTTGGACACCCCATGTTTCTTCAGGAAGGTCTTGATTTTGGTGTGCTGGTCGGCTATAAATTCAAACCGCATTACTCCACCTCGCCGATAAAGGCATCTTTGACCCGATTCCAAAAGCTAGTATGGCTGGGCGATGCGACAAAATGGATTTTACTATTGTCAATCTGGTATTCAATGCTCTCAATATTGTCGTAGACATAGGTCTTATTGTCCACTGCAATAGAATAGCGGTCATCATGCTGGGGCTCGATAACAATCTTGTCCTTTTTTGGTACTACAACTGATGACCCCAGCGTCCGGTAGACCCGATTGTTCAGACTGGCCACTTCTGCAATCTGCAGAGCCTCAATAGTCGGATGAAGGACAGCGCCCCCCAGAGACTTATTGTAGGCCGTTGAACCAGTCGGTGTCGATACCGATATGCCATCCCCACGAAAACGCTCGAAGGGAACATGGTTGATGATAATATCAGCCACCATGGTCTTGGTCAGGCGCTTGATAGTCGCCTCATTGAGGGCACGCGCCGTGATTACCCGGCCATCATTGAGTTTGACCTTGACATTAAGAATGGGATAGGAAACACGAGCTCCCCTGTCCAACTTCAAATTCTCTACTAGCTTGTCCACTTCAAAATCCCGATAATCCGTGTAAAAACCCAGATGCCCCGTATGAATACCGACAAAGCGGACCCTATCGATGAGTTTCTCATACTTATGAAAGGCCGACAGGAGCATGCCATCTCCACCAATGGAAATGACAATATCTGGATTCTTGGGTGTGAGGATAAAATTCGCTTCTTTGAGCTTGGTCCAAAGTTCCTTGGACACCGCCTCACTCTTGGGATTTCGGCTGGCGAGCAGAGCGATTTTTTTTCTATCTGTATTCTTCATCTGAATCATCACTATTTCCGACACCGTCATTCAACTTGCGGTGGGCAGGGTCAAAAAGAGCCTGAGCCTCCTGAATGTCGTTGCGGATTTTACGCATCTCCTCGTCTAGTTCGTAGGCAATCTTGGCTGTAATTTCCAGCCGTTTCTTGATTTCCTCAGGGAAATTTCCCTTATACTTGTAATTAAGCGAATGTTCAATAGTCGCCCAAAAGTTCATAGAAAGTGTTCGAATCTGGATTTCTGCTAGGACGGTCTTGCTGCCATTGATCGTATCCACCGGATACTCAACGACCACATGATAGGAACGATAGCCCGATGCTTTCATGTACTTGATATAGTCCCGCTCATGGACAATCTGCATGTCCTTGCGCTTGCGCAAAATAGCCAAGACCTCCTCAATGTCATCCACAAACTGGACCATGATCCTCAGACCGGCAATGTCCTGCATGTCCTGGGCCAGATTTTCCAGCTTGATATGCCGCAGAACCATCTTTTCCTGAATAGACTCGATAGGCTTGACCCGCCCCGTCACAAATTCAATGGGAGAATGGCGGTTAAACTTGCGGTACTGCTTTCGAATACCACGCAGCTTAATTTTCAACTCCCCGACAGTCTGAATATAGGGGTCTAAAAATTCTTCCCAATTAAACTCCATACGGCTCCTTTCTTGTCAAATCCTATAAATTGTATTAGAATAACACAAAGATTATTATACCATATGAAAGGGGTTTACAGTATGAAAAACCATCTGGAAATTGAGTACAAAACATTATTAACCAAATCTGAATATCTTCGACTGCTACCCGATTTCGCAGATGTCCAGCCTGTCATGCAGACCAATCATTACATAGACACGCCGGATTTAGATATGAAAAGCAACCGATTTTCCCTCCGTATTCGGACCTTTGAGGACATGGCAGAGCTGACCCTAAAAATTCCCCAGGAGATTGGCAATCAGGAATACAATCAAGCTCTAGACATCGATACTGCACGACAATTGCTGACCAATTTTCAACTGCCAAAAGGACAGATTACTGACATCATTTCAGCCACCGATGTCCCTCTTGATAACCTAGCCGTCTGGGGTAGCTTGACCACCAAACGCTATGAAAAAGAGACCTCTATCGGTCTCATGGCCCTGGATGAAAATGACTATGCCGGCTTTCTTGATTATGAACTAGAGGTTGAAGTAGCCGATGCCGAAGAAGGCAAAATCCTCTTTGACGACTACCTAAAAAAACAATCCATCCAATTCAAATACGCCAGCAGCAAGGTCGCCCGCACCGCAGCCCAGATAAAATCAGCCCAATAAGGCTGATTTTTGACTTTACTACTGAAAATTGTCCGTTTTTTTGGTAAAATAAATCTATCTATGTTTCATTGCTTTTATGAAAAAGTAGGGTTATAAAAAGGAGTTAGTCAAAATGGTACAACCACTTGGTGAACATAACATTAAATTATTCTCGCTCAACAGTAACCGTGATATCGCTGAAAAAATTGCAGAATCAGCCGGTATTCCTCTTGGAAAAATGTCTTCACGTCAATTTTCTGACGGTGAAATCCAGATTAACATTGAGGAATCAGTCCGTGGTGTTGATGTCTATATCATCCAATCAACTAGCTACCCAGTCAACAATCACTTGTGGGAACTCTTGATTATGATTGACGCTTGTAAGCGTGCCTCTGCCAACACCATTACCGCTGTCATGCCGTATTTTGGCTACGCTCGTCAAGACCGCACAGCCTCTCCACGCGAACCAATCACTGCTAAACTAGTAGCAAATATGTTGGTAAAAGCCGGTGTCGACCGCGTTCTGACCCTGGACCTCCACGCATCACAGATTCAAGGTTTCTTTGATATTCCAGTGGATAATCTCCTGACAGAGCCACTCTTTGCGTCCTACTACATGGAAAAAGGCCTCTGCAACGACGATGTGGTCATCGTTAGTCCCAAAAATTCAGGAATCAAGCGCGCTCGTAACATCGCAGAATTTTTGAATGCACCGATTGCTATCATTGACTACGCCCAAGACGATTCGGAACGTGCCGAAGGCTATATCATCGGTGATGTTGCTGGGAAGAAAGCCATCCTGGTCGACGATATTCTAAATACAGGCCGCACTTTCTCTCAAGCATCTAAAATTGTTCAAGACGGTGGCGCAACTGAAATTTACGCCGTTGCCAGTCATGGACTTTTCGCTGGGACTGCTGCGGAACTCTTGGACAACTCTCCTATCAAGGAAATTTTGGTCACAGACTCTGTAGCCAGCAAGGAACAACATCCTAATAATATTGCTTTCATTACGGCTAGCGACTTGATTGCTGACGCTATCCACCGCATTCAAGAACACCAGCCATTGAGCCCACTTTTCAAATTTAACAGCCCACTTAAATAAAACTAGGAGTTACACTTGATTTATTTAGATAATGCAGCTACGACTGCCCTGTCACCGGCTGCCCTAGAACGGATGACGGAAGTCGCTGCAGACATCTATGGCAATCCGTCTAGCATCCACGGTGCTGGTCGCAAGGCTAATCAGGTTCTCAGACAGGCACGACAGGATATAGCTGATATCTTGTCGGTCCGTCCTGATAACTTAATCTTCACATCTGGAGGCTCTGAGGCCAATAATTTAGCCATTCAAGGCTATGCTCTGGCCCATCAAGACAAGGGCAAACACCTTATCACTACTGCCATTGAACACCATGCAGTCCTCCATACCATGCAGTATCTGGAGGAACGCTTTGGCTTTGAAGTGACCTATATCCAGCCAATCGACCAAATCATCACAGCCCAGCAGATCAAAGATGCACTTAGACCAGACACCATTCTGGTCAGCACCATGTTTGCCAATAATGAAACTGGCCAACTGCTCCCTATACAAGAAATTGGACAGTTACTAGCAGACCACCAGGCAGTTTTCCATGTTGATGCAGTACAGGTCATGGGAAAATTGCCTGTCCAGCCTGAAGAACTGGGGATTGATTTCCTATCTGCTGCTGCCCATAAATTTCATGGCCCAAAAGGTATTGGTTTCCTCTATTCAAGATTGCCTAAATTTGATGCACTCATACATGGCGGTAAGCAAGAAAATCAACATCGTGCAGGAACAGAAAACCTCCCTGCCATTGCAGCGATGGCCACAGCCCTCAAAGAGCAAACTGCTAAAAGGGACCAAGATTTTCAATACATCACTTCCCTAAAAGAACACCTCATCCACCACCTGGCCGACACCGACTACTACATCAATCAAACTGGCGACTACCTTCCTCATATCATCAATCTTGGCTTTCCTGGTCAACTCAATGAGCAGGTACTCATGCGCCTAGATCTAGCCGGAATCGCAGTTTCAAGTGGTTCTGCCTGCACAGCAGGTGTTGTACAAAACAGTCATGTCCTTGAGGCTATGTATGGAAAAGATTCTCCACGACTGAAAGAATCCATCCGCATCAGTTTCTCAGAAAGCAATACGACTGCTGATATTGATGCACTCATCACTGAATTACACAAGATAATAGGAGGATAAAATGGCATTTGAAAAAACTGTACGCTTAAAAGATTGTAAGTTTACCTATCATATCAGCTCGGGTATCAAAAAATACACCCTGCGTGACAATACCTTTGAGCAAACCAAGGCTGGTCACTATCAGCTGGAACGCCTACTAGAAGAAGTTCCCAATTCTGGGCAAGGTTTCCTCTTGAAAATTATCATCAACCAAGATTTGACTGGTTTCAAAATCAACATCACAGACAAGTCTGGTCTTCGTTTGATTAACATTTTTAAACCAGGCAGCAATCCAGTTATTCAGGAAAAATTCTACTTCCTCATGGATAGCCTGGTCGACCGAGATATATTTACAAAAGAGGCCTAAGATGATTGAAATCTACTACACTGATGCCTACAAACTAGAACGAGTTCAACAATTTGATAATCTGGATGAGGCTAAATTGGCCTTTGCAGGCTGTGTCACCCTACCAGATTATTACCCTGTTACCCGCATTCTCAAGGACGGACAAGCTCTTGACTTCCAAGGCACCGTCGGAGATCTCTATCGCTATTTTCAAACCCTATAGAAAGACCAAGTTGTTTGGTCTTTTTTTCAAATCAATCTGTTGATTTTTTCACAAACATAGACTAAAATATAAGAAAGAAGTGAACTAACAAACAAGCTGATAGTGATGTTATCGATTTTGCAATCCCTTGCAAAGTTTTGATACGATTTACAAAAGATTGTGAAATCTATTTGACCAGTAACCGGTGTCCTACAGCTAGAAGGAGAAAAGAGTGAAGAACATTAAAAACACTGACATCCCCCGGGCCACGGCCAAGCGACTTTCCTTATATTACCGCATTTTCAAGCGATTCCACGCTAGCAATATTGAAAAGGCTAGCTCAAAAGATATTGCAGAAGCTATCGGAATTGACTCTGCAACTGTCCGCCGTGATTTTTCTTATTTCGGTGAACTAGGTCGCCGTGGTTTTGGCTATGACGTCCAAAAATTGATGGAATTTTTTGCTGAAATTTTAAATGACAATTCCATCACCAACGTTATGCTCATAGGGGTTGGTAACATGGGACGTGCCCTACTCCACTATAAGTTCCACGAGCGAAACAAAATGAAGATTGTTATGGCTTTTGAAGCAGATGATAATCCAGCTGTGGGCACAGTTGATGAATCTATTCCAATCTATGCCATTTCTGAATTGAAGGAACGGATTGCCGAAGCTGATTCACAAACTGCCATCTTGACCGTCCCAAGTGTTAAAGCCCAGGAAGTAGCTGATGTGCTAGTTGAGTCCGGTGTCAAAGGAATCCTCAGCTTCTCACCAGTTAACCTCTCTGTACCAAAAGATGTGGTTGTCCAATATGTGGATTTGACCAGCGAACTGCAAACACTCCTGTATTTTATGAGAAAAGGCGAATAAGAGAGCAAAACAGGGTTAGTTTCGACTAGCCCTGTTTTTTGATACTAAAATAATTCACTCTCTTCCCTGAAAGAATAATAGTCCTTCTGCCCGACAATCAGATGATCCAAGAGAACCAGACCCAAAGTCTCACAAGAATTCTTCAAATTTTCAGTAAAGAGCAAATCGTTTTTACTCGGCTGTACAGAGCCTGACGGATGATTGTGAACGATGATAATCGAGGTCGCCATACACTTGACTGCATAGTGCAAAATCTCCCTGGGCTCTGCAATACTGCGATTGACACTGCCGATAAAGACTGTTTTTTGGTGGATGACCTGATTCTGAGTGTTGAGATAGATGGCGACCAGATGCTCCTGCTTCTGCTGTCCAATCTCCTGAATCATTTTACGCCCCAGTTTTTCACTACCCAAAATACGATCGTTGAGCAAAATCTCAGACTGATTGATGCGCTTACCAAGCTCAATCATGGCCTTTATCTCAATCGCCTTGACCCGACCAATCCCAGTCAAGCTCTGCAATTCCTCAATAGACAAATCCCTTAGAGCCGCCAGATTTTCCAGCTGATTGTGTAGATTGTTGGACAAGATAGAAACCGGCTCCTTTTTTGTACCCGTACGGATGAAAATAGCCAGGAGTTCCTGGTTACTCAGGCGTTCCGGCCCCAATTCTAACAAGCGTTCACGGGGCATCAGTGCTTCTTCCTTAAAATCAATTTGATACATAAAATCCTCCTCACCTATCTGTTCGTAAAAAAATTGAAAAAAGGATAGAAATTCTACCCTTTTGACAAATCAATTTATAGTTGAACCTGATTATATGTTTGTTCAAAGTATTTGAGTGTTTCGCCATCAGCCTGGTCATAAGGAATCACTTCTTCTAAGTCCCCCTTAACAATGGTTCGCATGGTGGCAGCCAAGTCTTCACAGGTAACCAGCGTAATCTCATTTTGCCCTTCAACATCATCGATGACATAGACACTATCAGGCGTCACTGACTGAACACTTTTCACGTTATAAACATAGACGTTTTCCTTGTCAGTCAAATAAATCTTCATCCCCTCTTTGGCATTTTCAAGAGGAGAAAAGAGAGTTTCACTGGCTCCAGCCATACCAAAAATATGGTGGCTGGCTAACGAATAGTTGCCTTTACCCATTTCTTGCGTTTCTTTCATGGTGCCCGCTCCATACATGAGGGCAACGTTTGAAAGACCTTTAAAAATTGGCAAGTTAATCTTCAAATCTGGGATAGCAATCCCTCCAATAACTGGCAGCTGCTGCGCTTCCCACTGGGCCTTCATAACTGCTTCCGTAGAGATAGATTCTACTTGAGCAAAATCAAATGTAGTGTCCACCTCTTTATTGCTAGCAATTTCTTCCTTGGATACTTTGGTTACCTGATACTTATTACTGTTCCAGGCAATCATCATATTGCGGATAGATGTGTTGAAAATCAAGGCTAGCGAGATGAGCATTAGGAGACCCACTGCAAGATTTCTCAACCATGACCCCCGTCTTGCTTTCCTTTTCTTATCCTTTGTCATTACTTATCCTCTTCTTCCGTATTTTCTTCGCCTTCTGCGGCATCAACCAGTGCAAAGGTCATGATTTTCGCTTCCTGATCCAGTTTCATTACCTTGACACCCATAGTCGAACGACCTGTTTGCGAAATATTGGCAACGCTGGTCCGAATAATGACACCTGTATCAGTAATCACCATGATGTCCTCAGTGCCTGACACCGTAATCAATCCAGCCAATGGACCATTCTTTTCTGCCACTTTCATGGTGATAATTCCCTTACCACCACGACCTTTTGTCGGATATTCACTCGCAGGCGTCCGTTTACCAAAGCCCTTCTCGGATAACACCAGAACTTCCTGGTCATCGGAAATCATGGTCGCTCCGACCACCTGGTCACCGTCTCGCAGGGTAATCCCTTTGACACCCGTTGCAATACGGCTCATACCGCGGACAGCTGTCTCCGTAAAACGTACAGTATAGCCAAACTTGGTTCCCATAATGACGTCTGCCTGACCATCTGTCAAGAAAACATTGATGAGTTCATCATCTTCTTTCAAATTCAGAGCCTTGAGACCATTTTGACGGATATTGCCAAATTCGGACACGCTGGTACGTTTGACAATCCCCTGACGAGTCGCAAAGAAGAGATAATGGCCATCTTCCTGCTCCTTGGTCACATTGATAATGGTCTGGATGGACTCATTTTCCTCCAGTTTGAGGAGATTGACCACTGGCAATCCCTTGGCAGTCCGACCGTATTCAGGAATTTCGTAACCTTTCAGACGGTAAACACGGCCTTTGTTGGTAAAGAAGAGCAGACGGTCATGGGTGCTGGTTGACACCAGTTCACGGACAAAGTCGTCGTCCTTTACACCTGTCCCCTGAACACCGCGTCCACCACGTTTCTGAGCGTGGAATTCATCCTGGGCCAAACGCTTGATATAGCCCTGGTTTGACAAGGTAATCAAGACATCTGCCTCTTCAATCAAGTCCTCGTCTTCTAGTGACAAGACCTCACCGACCATCAATTCTGTCCGACGTTCATCCGCATACTTGCGCTTCACTTCGTCCAGCTCTTCCTTGATGATGAGAATCACACGCTCTGGCTTGGCCAAAATATCCGCCAAATCAGCAATCAAAGCTATCAATTCATCATATTCAGACTGAATCTTATCACGTTCCAATCCTGTCAGACGACGGAGACGCATATCCAGAATAGCCTGGCTCTGACGCTCTGAAAGATTGAATTTGGCCATCAATTCTGCTTGGGCAATAGCATCCGTTTCCGAATTGCGGATGATACGAATAACCTCGTCAATATGATCCAGCGCAATCAGCAAGCCTTCTAAAATATGGGCACGTGCCTCAGCCTTCTCCTTGTCAAACTGGGTCCGACGGGTTACTACTTCTTTTTGATGCTCGATATAGGATTCTAAAATCTGACGAACAGAAAGGATTTTCGGAACACCATTTTGAATAGCCAACATGTTGAAACTAAAGTTGGTTTGGAGCTGGGTCTGCTTGAAGAGATTGTTCAAAATCACGTTGGCAGAGGCATCACGACGCACCTCAATGACGAAACGAACACCCTCACGGTTGGACTCATCACGGACCGCGGTAATACCGTCAATCCGTTTTTCCTGCACCAAGCGAACAATATGTTCTTGAACCTTGGATTTGTTGACCATGTAAGGAAATTCCGTTACGACAATCCGCTCACGGCCATTGCCATATTCTTCAATCTCCGTGCGCGAGCGCAGGGTAATCGATCCCTTACCAGTCTCGTAAGCACGGTGAATACCTGATTTACCCATAACCAGGGCTCCCGTTGGAAAGTCAGGCCCCGGTAAAACCTCCATAATTTCACGAGTGGTGACTTCTGGATTGTCCATAACCAGCTTGACCGCGTCAATGGTTTCACCCAGATTATGCGGCGGAATATTGGTCGCCATACCAACGGCGATACCTGTCGTCCCGTTGACCAAAAGGTTGGGGAATCGTGCTGGCAATACCTCTGGCTCACGCTCGCTGGAATCATAGTTGTCCGCGAAATTAACGGTATTTTTGTTAATATCACGCAGCATTTCTAACGCAATCTTGCTCATCCGAGCTTCAGTGTAACGCTGGGCAGCGGCACCGTCCCCGTCCATGGAACCAAAGTTCCCGTGACCATCAACTAACATGTGGCGATAAGACCACCACTGGGCCATACGGACCATGGCCTCATAGATGGCAAAATCCCCATGCGGATGGTATTTACCCATAACATCACCCGTGATACGGGCAGATTTCTTATGGGGCTTGTCGGGAGTGATTCCCAATTCGTTCATTCCATACAAAATACGGCGATGAACCGGCTTAAGACCGTCACGCACATCTGGCAGTGCACGAGAAACAATGACACTCATCGCATAGTCAATGAATGAGCTTTTCATTTCGTTGGTCAGATTCACCGTCACTAAGTTTTTATCTTGCATTCTATGCCTCATTTCAACTGCATTCTTACTACTATTATACCATATTCTGGGGCTCTTTTCTGACTTGGGAATTGCTATGTAAACATTTTCAAGTCCCTATTTCCAAGTGACAAACCACAGGAAAAGTGCTAGAATGGAATGTGGTCAGGGGACAACATGCCCCCTAAATAAAACTAAGGAGATGTTTAGAAGATGACTGCAACTAAACAACACAAAAAAGTGATCCTTGTCGGTGATGGTGCCGTAGGTTCAGCTTATGCTTATGCCCTTGTCAACCAAGGTATTGGTCAAGAATTGGGTATCATTGATATCAATAAGGACCGTACACAAGGTGACGCGGAAGATTTGAGCCACGCTTTGGCCTTCACTTCACCAAAGAAAATTTATTCTGCTGAGTACTCTGATGCTCACGATGCTGACCTTGTTGTATTGACAGCAGGTTTGCCACAAAAACCAGGTGAAACTCGCCTTGAATTGGTAGAGAAAAACCTCCGTATCAACCAACAAATCGTTTCTGAAATCGTTAAGTCTGGTTTCGACGGTATCTTCCTCGTCGCTGCTAACCCAGTTGATATCTTGACTTACTCAACTTGGAAATTCTCAGGCTTCCCTAAAGAGCGCGTTATCGGTTCAGGTACTTCACTTGACTCAGCTCGTTTCCGTCAAGCATTGGCTGATAAGATTGGTATCGACGCTCGTTCCGTCCACGCCTACATCATGGGTGAGCACGGTGACTCTGAGTTCGCTGTGTGGTCACACGCTAACGTTGCTGGTGTGAAATTGTACGACTGGTTGCAAGACAACCGAGATATCGATGAGCAAGGTCTTGTTGACTTGTTTGTATCCGTTCGTGATGCTGCTTACTCAATCATCAATAAAAAAGGTGCTACTTACTACGGTATCGGTGTTGCCCTTGCCCGTATCACTAAAGCAATCTTTGATGATGAAAATGCTGTACTTCCATTGTCAGTTTACCAAGCTGGTCAATACGAAGGTGTTGAAGATGTCTTCATCGGTCAACCAGCTATCATCGGCGCACATGGTATCGTTCGTCCAGTAAACATCCCATTGAACGAAGCTGAATTGCAAAAAATGCAAGCTTCTGCAAAACAATTGAAAGATATCATGGACGACGCATTTGCTAACCCTGAAATCGCAGCTGCAATCAAAAACTAAGATAAAAAAGATGAGTTGATTTAGCTCATCTTTTATTTATCTCGCACATCATAGCGGAGCATGGCGATGCCATCTGTCACAGTTGATTCGACCAAAGTCAATGTCTGCTCTTCTGATAAAAAATCAAAGAGACGAATGCCATTTCCTAAAATAGTTGGTATAATCCCGATAATAAAATGATCAATCAATCTTTCCTTAAGACAAATTTGAACGAGTTGAGCGCCACCAAACAACCAGATATCTGAACCATCTTCTCCTTTCAACTTTTTGATTACATCAACAATATTTGAAACAAAGCGGACATTGTCATAGCTGGGCTGTTGATGGCGACTAGCAATGATAAACTCCTTCTCCTCATATCCGGCAATCATTTCCAGAGGACAATCTTCTAGTGATTTTCTGCCCATAATAACCGTATCACACGATTTGAAAAAAGCTTCATTATCAAACTGCAGGCTCGTATCATAGTCAGTTGTTCCATGCCCTTGTATCCAATCGTAAGAACCATCCGTTCTGGCGATGTAGCCGTCTAAACTCATGGCAATATTTAATACTAACCGACGCATAAATCTCCTTTCAAAAGGCAGAACCCCCAACAAATGCTGAGGGTTCTTGTTGTATAGCTATTTTGATTTGATATAGTTGATACCGTCGGCTTTTGGTGCCACAGCTTTACCAAAGAAGGCAGACAGGGCAATAACGGTAATCAAGTAAGGTGCAATTTGCAGGTAAACGGTCGGAATATCTTTCAAGCCTGGCAACTGGCTACCGATAACCGCCAAACTTTGTGACAAACCAAAGAAGAGACTGGCTAACATAGCACCAAGCGGATTCCATTTACCAAAGATAACAGCGGCCAGGGCAATGAAACCTGAACCAACGATGGTTGTCGCTGAAAAGTTGATGTTTACCGATTGAGCACTTACTGCTCCTCCAACACCGCCAAGGAAACCGGCAATCAATACACCCGCGTAACGCATAGCATAAACGTTAATACCCAGTGTATCAGCCGCTTGTGGGTGCTCACCAACTGAACGGAGACGCAAACCGAATTTCGTTTTATACAGGATAAACCAAGATAGGAAGGCTGTTGCAATCGCGACATAGCCCATCAAACTGGTGTTCTTGAAGAAGAGGTCCCCTAAGACCGGAATATCTGCCAACACTGGAAAAGAGAATTTACCAAATGATTGACGAATACTATCTGTCTGACCTTTATTGTAAATAACCTTAACCAGGAAGACTCCGAGAGCTGGTGCTAAGAGGTTGAGTACCGTTCCTGACACGACATGGTCCGCGCGGAAGTTAATGGTCGCCATGGCATGGATTGCCGCAAAGACAACTCCAGCCAAACCACCAACAATCACTGCTAATAGCGGGGTAGCTTTACCAAAGGTCTCAGCAAATTCAATATTGAAGACAACTCCAGCAAAGGCACCAATAACCATGATCCCTTCCAGACCGACGTTGACAATACCACCACGCTCAGAGAACACACCACCTAGACTGGTGAAAATCAATGGCGCTGAATAAATCAGCATTTGCGAAATGAGTAGCGTTAAAATAGTCAAGTTCATCTTATTTTACCCCTTTCGCTTTCTTTTTTGAGTTGAGTAACTGCTCAAAGATAAATTTCACACCGATGAAGAAGATGATAGACGCTGTTACAACGTTGATCAATTCTGGTGGAATCTGAGCACGAACCATACCTGGAGCACCTACAGATAGGGCACCGAAGAGGAAGGCCGCAAATGGAATACCAAGCGGTGAGTTAGTTGCTAGAAGAGCAACAGACATACCGTTGAAACCAATATCCAGGTTACCACTTTGAATATAGACATTCTGGAAGGTACCCAAACCTTGGATAGCTCCACCCAGGCCAGCAAGTGCTCCTGAAATAATCATAGACAAGATGATAGTCCGTTTTGCCGACATACCTGCATAATCAGACGCTGTCGGGTTGATACCAACCGAACGGATTTCAAAACCAAGTGTCGTCTTGGTCAAGAGGAACCAGATAACAATAACAGCGATAATGGCAAAGAAGATACCGATATTCATACGCGAATTGTCTGTCAAAGCCCGCAACCACTCTGTTTGATAGGAAGCATTGGCCGAAACGTTGACAGACGAGTCCGTATTTTTCATCAAATCATCTGAGAAAATATCACGGATAATGTAGTTCCCAGAATAGAGTAAGATGTAGTTCATCATGATGGTTACGATGACCTCACTGGTTCCCAGATAGGCACGGAGAACACCAGGAATGGCTCCAGCAATTCCACCAGCTAACATAGCAATGATTACCGTTGCCAAAATCAAGACTGGACGAGGTAAATCTGGATTAGCCAAGGCAAACCAGCCTGCAAAAATCCAGCCTACATAAGCTTGACCAGACAAACCGACGTTGAAGAAACCAGCACGACTCGCCACCGCAAAACCAAGGGCAGTGAAAATCAGCGGTGCCATAGCACGGAAAATTTCACCGACAGACTTGATAGTACCGAAGGCTGAGTAGAACAATTCCTCATAGCCCCAGATTGGGTCATAGCCAAAAATCAACATGACAATTGATCCCAATACAAGACCGCTCACAACAGCAAGTAAAGGAAGGATCAGATTTTGATATTTCTTAAGCATGTTCTTCTCCTTTCTCAATGTGACCACCTGCCATCAACACACCGAGCTCTTGCTTGTTGGTCTTAGCAGGGTCAACGATACCATGGATGACACCATCATGGATAACTGCAATACGGTCTGAAACATCCAAGATTTCATCCAATTCAAAGCTGACAACCAAAACAGCTTTCCCTTTATCACGCTCGGCAATGAGACGCTTACGGATGTATTCAATGGCACCAACGTCCAAACCACGGGTCGGTTGGCTAACAATCAAGAGATCGGGATTACGGTCCACTTCACGAGCGATAATAGCTTTCTGCTGGTTACCACCAGAAAGTGCCTTGGCAGGTACCAATTCACTGGCGCCGCGAACATCGAATTCTTGCATCAATTGACGGGCTTTTTCATTGATAACGTTGTAGTTCAAAATACCATTCTTAGAAACGGGTTCTTTGTAGTAGGTCTGTAGAGAAATATTTTCGGCTACCGTCATTGGAAGGACCAAACCATCGCGGTGACGGTCTTCTGGTACGTGGCTGACCTGCATCTCTGTAATCTTACGAGGGGTCTTACCAACCACTTCTTCACCCTTAATCTTGATAGAACCAGATTTGACCTTACGGAGACCTGTAATGGCCTGAATGAGCTCACTCTGACCATTTCCATCGATACCTGCGATACCGACGACTTCGCCAGCACGGACTTCCAAATTCAAGCCCTTAACAGCTGGAATTCCACGGTTCTCATTAACAACCAGATCCTTAATAGACAAAATGACTTCTTTTGGATTGGCAGGAATTTTCTCTGTTTTAAAGGAAACAGAACGGCCTACCATCCACTCAGCCAAGTCTTGGTTGGTTGCATCTCCGACAGGAACTGTCTCGATTGATTTACCACGACGGATAACCGTTACCGTATCAGCAACCGCACGAATCTCATCCAGCTTATGGGTAATCAAGATGATGGATTTGCCTTCAGAAACCAGGGTCTTCATAATCTTCAAGAGCTCTGCAATTTCCGCGGGAGTCAAAACAGCCGTAGGTTCGTCGAAAATGAGCAAGTCAGCTCCGCGATAGAGAGTTTTCAAGATTTCAACACGCTGTTGAGCACCGACCGAAATATCCGCAACCTTGGCAGTTGGGTCAACTTCCAAACCATATTTCTGGGAAAGCTCTTTAATCTCAACAATAGCCTTCTTGAGGTCAATCACACCGCCCTTGGTTGTCTCACTACCGAGGATAATATTTTCCGCAACTGTAAAGGCATCCACCAACATAAAGTGCTGGTGAACCATCCCGATACCCAAGTGGGCTGCCCTAGAAGGTGAATCAATGTTAACTGGTTGACCATTGATAACAATTTCACCGCTAGTCGGTTCCAAGAGACCAGCCAGCATGTTCATCAATGTTGATTTACCGGCACCATTCTCACCGAGCAGGGCATGGATTTCACCACGTCTGACATTCAAATTGATGTGGTCATTCGCAACAAACTCACCAAAAATTTTGGTGATTTCACGCATCTCAATGACATAATCCTTAGTCATAATCTATTTCCTTTCTGACTACAATCGCTAAACGAAAAATCGTTTTCACATAACTATTGTACCATTTTTGTCAGTAAAACCTACCACCATTTGATAGGCTTTACTGAGAAAAATCTCAGCTCCGAAAAGGGCGACCGATAGGCCGCCACTTCGGAAAACTAATGTTATTCAGCTTATTTTTCTGGTGTTTCTGGAACTTCAACTTTACCATCCAAGATTGCTTGTTTAGCGTCTGCGACAGCTTTAGAAGCATCTTCAGAAAGGTTTGTTTCAGCCAATTCTACACCTTTGTCAGCAAGTGAGAATTGAACAACTGTACCACCAGGGAATTCACCTTTAACTGCTTTTTCAGTGATGTCTTTAACTGAAGTACCAACTTCTTTGATGGTTGATGCCAATACGAAGTTAGATTCTTTACCGTCTTTAGAAGTGTAAACACCTTCAGCAGATTGGTCACGGTCAACACCGATTACCCAAACTTTATCTGCTTCATCACGAGTTTCGTTTTCAGCTTTAGCAGCAGCAAATACACCATTACCAGTACCACCAGATGCGTGGAAGATAATGTCTGCACCTGCAGCGTATTGAGCAGCAGCGATTGTTTGACCTTTTGCAGCATCACCGAATGAACCTGCATAATCGATTGTGATTTTGATGTCTGGGTTTACAGACTTAGCACCAGCTACGAAACCAGCTTCAAAGCGGTCGATAACGACACCTTCCATACCACCGATGAAACCAACGTGGTTTGTTTTAGTAGATTTAGCAGCTGCAACACCTGCCAAGTAAGAAGCTTGGTGGTCTGCAAATCCAACGCTGACTACGTTCTCTTGATCTGGAACAACTGAGTCAACGATTACAAAGTGAGTTTCTGGGTTATTTGGAGCTGCTTCAGCAATCGCAGTTTCCAAGGCGAAACCAATACCGAATACAAGGTTGTAACCACCAGCAACAGCTGAGTCAAGGTTTGTTACGTAGTCTGATTCACTTTGTGATTGAATGTAGTCATAGCCGCTACCTTTTGACAAACCATTTTCGTCACCCCAAGCAGTCAAACCTTCCCAAGCTGACTGGTTAAATGAACGGTCATCAACACCACCGATGTCTGTTACGATCATTGGCTTAACTGATATTTCTGATGAGTCTGTTGAGGCTGCTTCTTTGTTTGCAGTACGGCTTCCACAGGCAGCCAATGTAAGAGCTGCAACAGTAGCTAGACCAAATCCGACAAGTTTCTTGTTCATTTCTGAACCCTCCTAAAAAATTCTTTTTGCAACTTTCGTTGCGGTGATGATACTACAGTCTAACGACTGTCTTACAGACTAGTTCAGGTCTGTAAAAGAATATGGAAGTAATTCCCCGACTGTCATCTCGACTGTCGATAGATCTTTGGCAACAAGTGTTACCTTTAAATCCTTATCAAAAAATTCAGCCATGACCTGGCGACAAGCACCACATGGTGAAACTGGTTTCTCTGTCTGACCATAAACAATCAGCTCAGAAAAATCCAAGACGCCCTCTGAAACAGCTTTGAAAATAGCTGTTCGTTCGCCACAGTTGGTCAAGCCAAAGCTGGCGTTTTCAATGTTAACACCTGTAAAGACTTGCCCATCCTTGGCAACCAAGACAGCTCCAATTGGAAAATGAGAATAGGGAACGTAGGCTTTCTTACTCACTTCCTCAGATAATTTTATCAACTCAGTAGTCGCCATCTGCTACAGCTCCGTTCATAATCGCTACACCTGAAGATGCACCAATACGGGTTGCACCAGCTTCGATAAAGGCAAGGGCATCCTCATAGGTACGCGCACCACCAGATGCTTTGACACCCATATCTGGTCCTACTGTTTGGCGCATCAAGGTAACATCAACCACTGTCGCACCACCTGTAGAAAATCCAGTAGAAGTCTTAACAAAATCAGCACCGGCCTCTTGAGACAATTGACAAGCCTTCACCTTTTCCTCATCGGTCAAAAGACAGGTTTCGATGATGACTTTAACCAATTTATCGCCACTGGCTTCCACAACCGCCTGTATATCTTCCAATACTAGGTCATAGTTCTGAGATTTGAGGGCACCAATATTGATGACCATATCAATCTCGTCTGCACCATTTGCAATCGCATCCTTGGTCTCAAAAGCCTTGACAGCTGGCGTGTTAGCTCCCAGAGGAAAACCAATCACTGTACAAACCTTGACCTCCGTTCCAGCTAACCTCTTTGCAGCGTAGGCAACCCAAGTTGGATTAACACAGACGCTAGCAAAGTCGTATTCTTTTGCCTCTTCAATAATCTTTGCAACCTGTTGCTCAGTTGATTCCGGTTTCAAAATGGTATGGTCGATATATTTATTTAATTTCATAAGTTTTCTCCGTACATTAAGAAATGATTTCAATGATTTCCTTCGTATTTACACTTACATCATCTATTTTAACATTTTTTTGGAAATTTGTAAGCATATTTTCCGAAATATTTTCATTTGCATAGATGGTTGCAATCGGCTGACCTTTTTCGACTGCATCCCCCACTTTTTTGTGGAAAACAATACCAGTCTCATAGTCCAGTTCATCTGTTTTTACCGCTCGACCTGCTCCTAGTTTCATGGCAAATAGACCAAATTCTAGAGCTGGCAAACCAACAATATAGCCATCTCGCTCTGCCAATACGTCCACCTTGTGGGAAACATCTGCCGGACGGTAGAGGTCTTCTAAATCGCCTCCTTGAGCCTGAACCATTTCCTCAAATTTCTTAAGGGCAGCTCCATTTTCAATATGCTGACGAACTTCCGCAACCGTCTTTTCAACATCAGCAAGTCCCAACATGATTTGAGCCAATTCACAGATAAACTCTGTCACGTCTTCCCTACCCTTGCCTTGTAAAATTTCCAAGGCCTCAAGGATTTCCAGGCGATTACCAATGCTGGTTCCCACCGGCTGAGACATATTTGTCAAAACTGCAATAGTCTTACGTCCGACAGCCTTACCAAGGTCCACCATGGTCTGAGCCAGCACACGCGCCTCTTCTACTGTCTTCATGAAGGCACCTTCGCCCACCGTGACATCAAGGAGAATGGCATCTGCACCAGCCGCAATCTTTTTAGACATAACCGAGCTTGCAATCAGGGGAATAATGTCCACCGTCGCTGTCACATCGCGCAGAGCATAAAGCAACTTATCAGCCTTGACCAAATTATCTGATTGGCCAATAACCGCAACTCCCGTCTCCTGAACCTGCTTGATAAAGTCTTCCTGAGTCACCTCAATCTGATACCCTTTAATGGACTCCAATTTGTCCAAAGTGCCACCTGTGTGACCCAAACCGCGTCCGCTCATCTTGGCAACTGGCACTTCAAAACTAGCTACCAAAGGAGCTAAAATCAAGGTTACCTTGTCACCCACACCACCAGTCGAGTGCTTGTCTACCTTGATACCAGGAATAGCAGATAAGTCAATCTGGTCACCTGATGCCACCATATTCATAGTTAAATCAGAAATCTCTCGCGTTGACATGCCTTTAAAGTAAATGGCCATCGCCAGGGCTGACATTTGGTAGTCAGGCACTGTTCCAGCCACGTAGCCCTCAATCAACCATTTAATTTCCTCAGAAGACAATTCCAAACCATCTCGTTTTTTCTGAATTAAATCAACTGCTCTCATTCTTTCACACTTTCTAAAATATAGTATCCCTTATCCTTTTTCTTTATTTGACAATTGCCAAACACTTCTTCCATCCTGGTCTTGGCACTTGGTGCGCCCTGTTTCTTTTGGATCACAATGGTCAAGCTTCCACCATCCACTAAGTATGCATGGGCACCTGAAATAACTTCGTGCACCACCGCCTTGCCAGCACGGATAGGTGGATTGGAGATAATATAATCAAAATTTCCGCTGACATTTTCATAGATATTTGACTGGAAGATAGTTGCTGGAACACCGTTTTTCTCAGCATTTTTTTCAGCCAACTCTAGCGCTCTGCTATTGATATCAATCAAGGTCACATCAACATTAAAGACCTTTGCCAAGGTTAATCCAAGTGGACCATAGCCACAGCCAACATCCAAGAGGGTCTTCCCAGTTTCTAATTCTAGGGATTGTAAAAGCACCTGACTTCCATAATCAACCATTTTCTTACTAAATACACCTGCATCTGTCAAGAATGTCATGTAGGTATCTAATAAACGGACACGGAGTTCATGAATATCATGTGCTGTACTGGGATTTTTTTCGTAATACATCTCTGACATATCTTTATTATAACATTTCCTAAAAACGTTTTCAAGAGGTTTTACTTACCTGAAAAGATATGTTAAAATAAATGACAAGAAATAATTACTAGATATGGAAAACAAAAAATGAAACATGAATTTTTAAATTTTGAAGAAATCGATCGCTCCACCTGGCAGCAACTTCACGGTAAAACCACCATCCCCTTGACTCAGAGTGAACTCAATTCCATCAAAAGTTTCAATGATAAGATCCAACTTCGTGAGGTATCAGACGTCTACCTCCCCTTGGTCAACCTCATTCACATCTATCGCAAGGCCAGAAAAGATTTAACCTTTACAAAGAGTCTCTTCCTCCAGAAATCCATTAAGTCTCAACCATTTATCATCGGTATTTCCGGAAGTGTTGCTGTTGGTAAATCCACTACCAGTCGCTTGCTCCAGATTTTGATTGCCCGCACTTTCAAGCATTCAACTGTAGAACTGGTTACTACCGACGGTTTTCTTTACCCCAATGCTACCCTAGAGGAAATGAATCTATTGGACAAAAAAGGCTTTCCTGAGTCTTATGATATGGAAAAACTGATTGGATTCTTAGACAATATCAAAAATGGTATCAATTGTGAAATTCCTGTCTATTCTCACGAAACCTACGATATTGTCCCTGATAAAAGTCAAAAAATTCAGGTCCCTGATTTTCTAATTGTCGAGGGAATCAATGTCTTCCAGAACCCTCAAAACCAGCGACTCTATGTCAGCGATTATTTTGATGTGTCTATCTATGTGGATGCCGAGGTGGAGAATATCGAAACCTGGTACTTAGAACGCTTCCAAAAATTGCTGAAGCTTGCAAAAAATGACTCTAGCAACTACTACCATCGCTACACCCGGCTCACCTATCCAGAAATCATCGCAGTCGCTCAAAATACTTGGAAAAATATCAACCTTGCCAACCTCGAAAAATACATCGAGCCGACGCGCAATCGGGCGGATATTATCTTGCACAAGGCTGAAAACCATGAAATTGATAAAATTTATCTAAAAAAATAAATAACACTTGTCAAAACCAGTCTTTTCAGATATAATGGTATGGTTAGTACAAGAAAGGGTGGAGGTGAAACCATTGGCAAACATTAAGTCAGCTATCAAACGCGCTGAATTGAACGTTAAACAAAACGCTAAAAACTCAGCACAAAAATCAGCTATGCGTACTGCAATCAAAGCATTTGAAGCTAACCCATCTGAAGAGCTTTACCGCGCTGCTAGCTCAGCAATCGATAAGGCAGAAACTAAAGGTTTGATTCACAAAAACAAAGCAAGCCGCGACAAAGCACGTCTTGCAGCAAAACTTGCGTAATAAAATCGAAGTCGTCAAGACTTCTTTTTTTATTTTAAAAATAGGACTGGCGCTGCCAATCCTATCTCGGTATCTTGATTTCAAAAATAGTTCCTGTTGGCTGGTTATCACGAATTGAAATTTCCCCCTTCAAGGAATCACTAATCTGTTTAGCCAAGGACAAGCCGAGTCCAAAACCACCTTTTTGTCGCGTTCTAGCCTTATCTACCCGATAAAAACGATCGAAGACCTTGGTCTTATCATCCTGACTAATTCCTATTCCATTGTCCGCAACTGTAAAGTACGCAAATTTATCCTTTACTCTTGCCTGAATGCTAATTTGTCCATCGTCTCCTGTATATTTCAATGCATTATCAAAAATAATAGTCAGGAGTTGTTTTAGCAGGGCCTTATCTGTCCGAATAGGCTGCTTAATATGATTCGTAACAAGTAAATCCTTGCCACTCTCTTCAGCTATAATGTTAAAATTGTCAAAGATTTCCTCGAGATATTGTGGATTCAAATCATCCATCACAATATGGAAACCATCATCTCGCCGAGCCAGACTCAGCAAATTACTGGTTAAAATCCGCATATTCCGCACTTCATCAAGACTGGAGGCAATGCTTTCACTGGATTCAATGATGGTCGCATTGGGATGACGGAAGAGCCCCTCTAGGCGATTCTGTAGGACAGTCAGTGGTGTCCTGAGCTCATGACTAGCATTCTCCACAAAATCCTTCTGCTTTTGATAGCTCAGCAAAATTGGCCGCATACTGAGTTGAGCTAAATAAAGACTGGCAAACAGCGAAATAAACCAGAAGGAGACCATGACAATCGCCACTGTTCGCTCATAGGTCTGAATAGACATTTTAATCTGACTGACATTGACACAGATAGTCGCGTATTTCAAGTCTAGCGTCGAATATTTTTCCGTTACCTCACTCGGCAACTCCAGGGTGGTATAACGGAAATCATCGTCACCAAATGGCCCTTCGACGCTGACTTCCTTTACATTTTTCAAACTTTCCTTATCAAAAGCCAATTCAGACAAACCACTGAAGACATCAGAATTGACTAGCTCACCCGCAGAATTATACAAGAGTACGTGGAAATTGGTTCCCAAACGAATGGGCTCACCGGGACCACCATCAGTATCATCTGGGAGAGTATTTGCACTCGCATTACCTTGATTGCTCTCGTGCTGAAGAATAATTTCCGAATCTGGATTCAGCATCCTAGCTGCCGCAAAATTCAAAACCAAGTCAGGATGTTGCTTGATTTTGTCAAACTTGATATCTGTACTACGATACATGGTAGACCGCATCAGTTGAAAAATAATGGCCGTCATGAATATGAAAATCAGCGTAAATACGGCAAAATAGCGGATAAAGTAGGAAAAATTGTCCGACTTGGTGAGCTTTCTCATCTTATTGATCATTTTTCAAAATATACCCTACACTTCTCAAGGTCTGTAAGCGGTCTGCGAAAACCGTTCCCTTTAATTTCTTTCGGACTTTTGAAACATAGACCTCTACTACTGAGATGGTCGTATCGCTGTCAAAGCCCCAAATACGGTCAAAAATTTGAGTTTTAGGAAGAATAACGTTCTGGTTTTGCAAGAAATACACCAGTAAATCAAATTCTTTTCCTAGTAACTCAATTTCACTGCCGTCCACATAGGTCATATTGGTAGACAAATCAACAGTCACATTGCCAAATTCTAGCTGATTATCATTGAATTTACCAGCTCGCTTCAAAAGCGCCTGAATACGCATCTTCAGCTCCTCTAGATAAAATGGCTTGGTCAGGTAATCATCCGCCCCCAATTCAAAACCGTGGCCCTTATCATCCAAGCTTTCTTTAGCCGTCGTAATCAGGACCGGAGTAGAAATTCCTTTTTCGCGGATTTCTTTTAAGACCTGAAATCCATCCTTCTCTGGCAACATCAGATCCAAGAGAATCAGATCATAGACACCTGATTCCGCCTCATAGAGGCCCTCATCGCCATCAAAAACCTGCATAACATCAGCAAAATCATCTAGAAAGTCGAACACCGAATTAGATAGGCTTACATCGTCTTCAACAAGCAATATTTTAATCAAATCGTCTCCTTTTTTACTCATTATAACATCTTCACATTCATATTTCTATTTAGAAAAAGCCAAACTAGCAACAATTCCTACTATTAAATACAGCAGGTCACGAATAGATGTTAGAACCTGTAGTTACAAGTGCGATACATTTCGATAAGGGATAGTTTCTTGCTAATCAAGGCCGCTTGAGATGGAATACTGACTGTATTTCGTGAAAAACTAGAACCTATAGTCGCAAAGGGGAAGTTTTCAGATTTGCTCTGATTTTTGTAGCAATCTAGGCAGAAATTTTTACAATACTAGAGTATTGTAAAAATTTCTAACGACGAGTGGGCTAAAATCAGAGCTAATATGAAAATTTAACCTGTGACTGTAGGTTCTACCAATGAGTGGCAGAAAAATATCCTTAGCTCAGGTTCTGAGCTGTGAAGGCAGGTTCTTATACTCCTAGCTTGACCTCTCTAGTATAAACGATGTAACTTAAAAGAAACTAAAACACAAAAAGACTTCCAAAAGGAAGCCTCCTGATAATTACTTACCAAGTTTTGCTTTTGCAGCGTCTGCAAGAGCTGTGAAACCTGCTGCATCGTTTACTGCGATATCTGCAAGCATTTTACGGTTCACTTCAATTTCAGCCAATTTCAAACCGTGCATCAATTGTGAGTATGACAAACCGTTCATACGAGCTGCCGCATTGATACGAGTGATCCACAATTTACGGAAATCACGTTTTTTCTGACGGCGGTCACGGTATGCATAGTAGTAAGAGTTCATTACTTGTTCTTTCGCAGTGCGGAACAAGAGGTGCTTAGCACCGTAGTAACCTTTAGCTAATTTTAAAATACGTTTACGGCGTTTACGAGAAACAACGCCACCTTTAACACGTGCCATTTAATTTTCCTCCAAATAATTCAAATAGTAATTGTGCAATACTGATGCGAGATTAGCGCATTTGTGTAAGCATTGACTTGATACGCTTAAAGTCACCAGCATGTACCATACCTGCTTTACGAAGGTGACGACGTTGTTTTTTAGTTTTACCGTGGAAACGGTGTGAAGTATAAGCGCGGAAGCGTTTCAATCCACCAGAACCTGTACGTTTAAAACGTTTAGCTGATGCGCGGTGAGTTTTTTGTTTTGGCATTTTAATTCTCCTTTTAGCGTAAAAAGCTTATTTTTTATCTGAAGCTGGGGCCAACTGCATAAACATTTGACGACCGTCCATCTTAGCGCGTTGTTCGATAATGGCAATATCTTGGGTTGCTTCGGCGAACTCAGCTAATACTTTCGCGCCAACTTCTTTGTGGGTAATCATACGACCCTTGAAACGGATCGAAACCTTGACCTTATTTCCTTTTTCAAGGAATTTACGGGCATTACGAAGTTTCGTCTCGAAATCCCCTTTGTCAATAACTGGACTTAGACGCACTTCTTTGACAGTGACAACACTTTGTTTCTTGCGTTGTTCTTTCTGTTTCTTCTGATACTCAAATTTGAACTTACCGTAGTCCATAATTTTAGCAACTGGCGGTTTAGCTTGCGGTTGAATCAATACTAAATCCACGTTTGCGCTATCAGCGATGGCCTGAGCCTCATTGAGCGGTTTGATTCCCAACTGTTCACCCTCAAGACCGATAAGACGAACTTCACGCACTCGAATTTCATCATTGATGAACAAATCTTGCTTTGCTATGGCTTTTCACCTCATTTTATTTTTTTCGAGAAAAACGAAACGGACTTGCTACACAAGTCCGCACTACACCATTATTCTTTCCGAAGAAATCTTAATCCGTAGGGCCAGACAACGTTAGTCGCAAGGCGAGAAGCTCTCACTTCTGCTTTTCTCAATACGACCATTCTATCATGTCCTACACTACTTGTCAAGGATTTCTTTCGCTTTTTCTGAAATAAATTGCACAACACCTTCAATAGAAACACCAGTTGTATCAAAGGTAATGGCATCTTCTGCTGCTTTGAGTGGTGAAACTGCTCGTGTACTATCTTTCAAGTCACGGGCCGCAATCTCCTCTTTCAAGGTTTCCAAATCCGTCTCAATGCCACGCGCCTTATTTTCCTTAAAACGGCGAAGGGCCCGCTCTTCAACAGAGGCAATCAGGAAAATTTTCAACTCTGCCTGAGGCAAAACAACTGTGCCAATATCACGACCATCCATGACAATGCCACCTGCCTGAGCAATTTCTTGCTGGAGTTCGACCAGTCTTTCACGAATAGGAGCCAATGCTGCCACCCAAGAAACATTGTTGGTCACGTCGTTATCACGAATGGCAAGACTGACATCCCGTTGACCGAGGAACACCAGTTGCTGGCCGTCTTCCGAACGGCCGAATGAAATCGGATGCTGAGCCAAGAGAGCTAAAATATCGTCAACCTTGTCAGCTGTCAGTTTATTTTCCAGAGCTAACAGTGTAACGGCACGATACATAGCTCCAGTGTCCAAATAGGTATAGCCAAAATTTTTCGCAATAATTTTTGCCACAGTTGACTTTCCGCTCGAAGCAGGTCCATCGATGGCGATTTGAATTGATTTCATAAATCCTCTTATCTAATTCGTACTACATCTCCTGGGTTGGCCCACCAAGTACCACCAGGTCCCACCATTTTTTCTGGATTCAAGCGTTCCAACTCAGCCATAGAAACCCCTGCTCGGTTGGCAATACTTGCAAGACCTTCGCCAGGTTGGACAGTTGTGGTTGTACCATCTCCACGATCTACCAAATCCGCAGCGGAGCTTGCCTCTGTTGATGATTCCTCAGTGGCTGCTTCTGTAGTCTCAGTCGTTTCAGTAGCATTTGAATCTTGCTCAGATGAACTCGAAGTTGCAACCTGGGCATTTTCAGCATTATAAAAACCTTCTGTCGAGTCAGTATTACTGCCACCTGTAGACAGGTAAATAGCCAAAATGATAATGGCCAAAAGGAAGAAAACAAAGATTGAAGCTAAAATAGTAAACAAGCGACTACTCGCCATCATACCTACTTTTCGATTTCTACGACTTACTGACACTTGCTCATCCTCAACTTCTTCCAATTCTTCTTCAAAAAGTTCATCATTCCATGGTTCTTGTGACATTGATAGCTTCTCCTTGTATTTTTTTCCTATTATGTTTACAATTATTCTATGAATATTAGACTGATTCCTGAAAAATGTATCGCCTGTGGTCTATGTCAGACCTACTCGCCCTTGTTTGACTATGATGATGACGGTATCGTTATTTTTAGCCATACTGAGGCTTTAGAAACAAGCATTCCAGCTGATAATCAGGCTCTCCTGGCTGCAAAATCATGCCCCACCAAGGCTATTCTTGCGGAGTGATTTCGCTTCATCTGAATAATAGACTTCAAAATAATCCTGCTTGACCAAATGGTCGACAAGCTCTATTTCGCCTTGAAATTTGGGATGAAGGGCTAAGGCATTGATGAAGTATTTCTTAGGCCACTTCCTCATGCAGAATGTTAGCTCCTCGGCTTCATTTCTCCTACAGATACTGATAGATAAATAATTGACCTTGACCTTGCTGATGGAAGCAATGTCAATTTTTTTATTCTTAAATAGATTTGCTGATGCGATATATAGATTTTCATCTTCAATGAGAAAGTACCGATGACTGCCTAAAATCGCTAAGACAATCGTCGCAAACAGCAAGAGAAAAATGATAAATACCTGGCGACTTCTCTCCAAAATGAGGGATAGCCCTAGAAAGAGAGGAACCAAGGACAGGGACCAATAGATCATCGTGGTCGCAAAATCCGGTTGCCAATGGTATCTTAATTTTCCAAATAGTCGGATCATTTTATACCTCCTTTTTCTATTTTAGCACAAAAATGAGGATTTTCCTATGGAAAATCCTTAAATTATGTGAAATTATTACAAAGAGATTGCGATTGTGTTACAGAACGGATGACGTTATTAATAGAAACACACCTGGCCAGCTCAGATTAACTGTGACTCGTCGCCAAGTTCAAAATATCGGCAACGGACAGACCTGTTCCTTGAGACATCTGGTCAACTGGGACTCCCATAGATAAAAGGTTTTGTTCAATCTCCATATTACGGATGATAACTCCCTGTTCGATTCCTTGCTCAATCCCCTCCTGCAAAGCCTTTTCACGCACGGCCTCCTCATGGCGGGTGATACCTGAATGAATTTCCCAAAAATGGTTGGATGCGTTGCGGCTCCACTGGTCTATCATGTCTACTTCCTCCTTGGTCATGGTAATCTCAAGACAGCTGTTGAGTAAGTTTTTGAACCAAACTCAAGTCCAAACCAACGAAGTCAGCTATCTGCATAGGACTACGACCTTGCTGTAACATACGACCGATCATACTCAATTGCCCTTGTTCGATTCCTTGTTCAATTCCTTGCTCAATACCAAGTTCAATCCCCTCTTTCAAGGCTTTCTCACGAACAGCCTCTTCATGGCGGGTAATACCTGAATGAATTTCCCAAAAATGGTTAGATGCATTGCGATTCCATTGGTCTATCATGTCTATTTCCTCCTTGGTCATTGCATTTCTGTCGAGCAACTGCTCGGCCTTATCAATAATAGGTGTCGGTCGTTGGCTAAAGCCTCGGTTGGAGAAAAACTCCAGCCAGAGTCGTTGTTTGTCGTCCAGCATGCTGTCACGGAACTTTTTCAGCTCGATAATCACCATTTCAAACGGTTTCTTGTACTGTCCAGTTTCACCGAAGGGCTGTTCCAGTACTTCGCCCGTCTGACTGTCCGTAATGATAAAAGAATGAATGGGACGATTGTCATCAAAATAACGGCTGGCAACAAGCGCTATCGAATAGACCGGCATGATTTTTTCATACATATCGTGGGTCTTGTAAACCTTCTTGCGAACATTGGGCAAATCCTTAACCAAATGCTGGCAAGAATAGGTCCAGAGCCGCTTGATGAAGTTCTTCTGGTAGGCCACCTGAATCTCGATAATGACCTGGGTCTGGTCCTCCATGAGAGCCAGAATATCCACTGTGGTGCTGAAAAATCCCTTCCGTTCGCGCTTGAGGTCTGCGATAGTACCATTCAAAATCTCAACAGACTGGGGGCGAAAGCCCAGAAAAGTTTCGATAAAATCAATGGTAATCTCATGGTCGCTAAAAATTTTCTTAGCAACAATATCAGCTAAGGGATTAATCTTGTGGCGGCGTTTTGACAAATCAGTATCCTCCGAATTTAGTTCTACTACTTACTTAATTCGAAAAATACTGGCAGTTTCTAAAATTATTTTATCATAAATGGAAGAAAATGTAAAAAATGAGAAAGTAAATAATAATAGTTCTTTCTCATTACATATACTTTGAAATTACCTAAGAGAGCTAGTTTTTGACAGGTACAACAAATACTATAAATTTTGTTCCTTGATAATATATATGGGACGTTTTTTTGTTTCTAAAAATATTTTTGCAATATATTTTCCTATTATCCCAATAGCTAACAGTTGAATTCCACCAATAAATAATATAATTGAAACGGTGCTTGCCCAACCTGTGATACTGCCACCAATAGTGACTTTGCGAACGACAACAAATAAAATACCCAAAATCGACATTAAGAACGATGATATTCCAGCCCAGACTGATAAATTTAAAGGTGCCTCCGAAAAATTAATGAATCCCTCCAAAGAATAATTTAATAAACTCCAAAAACTCCATGACGTTTCACCAGCGATTCTTTCCCTGTTCTCATAACTGATATAGTCTACTTCAAACCCTACCCAGGAAAATAATCCTTTTGAAAAACGGTTGACTTCTTGAAGTTCTAAGATACTATCAACTACCTGTCTTGTCATCAGACGAAAGTCTCTGGCTCCATCGATCATCTCTGTATTCGAAACTTTATTAATTAATTTATAGAATAATTTCGAGAAAAAGGAGCGAATCGGTGGTTCACCTGAGCGATCTGCACGACGAGTTCCCACAACGTCACAACCACCCTTTATTTTCTCATACATTTGGATGAGTAATTCTGGCGGATCTTGTAAGTCCACATCCATCACCGTAATGAAATCTCCCTTGGCGTGTTCTAAGCCAGCCAAAAGGCCTGCTTCTTTCCCAAAATTTCTCGAAAAAGAAAGATAATGAACATTGTCGAAATCCTTTGAAACCTCTCTGAGGATTCTTAGAGTCGCATCCTTAGAGCCATCATTAACAAATAAATATTCAAAAATTAGCTCATTAGACAATTCTTTTTCAACTTCTTGGGTAGCTGCTAGAAATGGACGGATTGTTTCTTCCTCGTTGTAACAAGGAATGATGATTGTCAGTTTTTTCATGAATTCTATACCTCTTCTTATTGGTTAAACTATAAAAGAATATGGCAAGACTGGATAGAATCTGGATTGCATAGCCAATCCATTGTACAGTAGTTTTTTTATATTGAATAGAAACATGCCCACTAGATGAAACGTTTATTACAGCCCTACCATCATAAAGAACTTTATGTGTGGCTTCCGGCTTCCCCAGAGCCTCCGCTTCTGCAACCTCTGAATATGATTTCTTTACATAAGAAAGCTCCGGTTGGGTACCGTTCGCTCCCTGTGAATAATTTGCAATATAGCCTTTGTACCAGATTCTAGGAATAACTACGAATTGCTCCCCTATACCTTCTAATAATTCAATATCGAAATCCAGCCTATTGTATCCATGCTGAATATTTGTAATCTGAACTTTCTCTGAGTCAAATTCAAATAACTTAATTGTACCATTCCTAATATTGTCGTGTACAATGTCAATATTTAAATATTCATCGCCTGAGGTATCATATGTTTTTTCTGTTGAACTATAGAATGCATTATAGGCATCTCTATTAGTATTATCCATTATCTTTTTTGCATTATCTTTGTATCCCCGTTCAGAATATGGAATAGTATCAAATGTAAATTTCATTGGAAAACTATAAAGATAGATACCCACTTGCAAAACTGTCACCAATAAAACTATTTTTTGGGGTGCAGTTTTCATAATCGCCATTAAAACAAAGACTGGCAATAGATAAATCAATCTTTCCGTATATTGGAAAACTGATAAAAATGTCTGGCGTAGCATCCCCCATGGCAAAATGTTTGATGAGAAAATAAACATTATGATGACTGTACCAATTAACTGCCTTGAATAAGTATCAAAATATTTAAAACAAAATACACTTAATATTAAGAATATAAAAATAATTGGCCAATAATAGTTCGATAGTATGGAAATTATACTTCCTGGAGCCATTAGAGCATCTGAAGGAAATGGAAAATCACGAAGTTTCCAACTAACAAAAAATGTTTGGGAACTATTTTGTTCAAGATACTGTAAAATAAATCCACTCAACAGGAAAATAGATACTATTACCGAACTAAAAAATGACATTAGTTTTGTAAAACTTAACCGTCTCACATTAAATATTACCAGTATGGCAGAAAATATCGCAA
Organism: Streptococcus sp. A25; assembly: GCF_043674095.1. Lineage (NCBI taxonomy): Bacteria > Bacillati > Bacillota > Bacilli > Lactobacillales > Streptococcaceae > Streptococcus > Streptococcus sp. A25. The sequence continues at coordinate 35,992 of NZ_JBIMJO010000005.1, read as the reverse complement.
GTACAATTGTTGAAATAATGTGTGTCTGCACCAGTAATGAAATCACTACTGCTAATAATATAGGATTATTCTGATTTTTATAAAGAACTTTATAGATTGCGTAAAGTAATAATGGAATCAAGGGCACAACTGCTGTCATACCAAATCCGAAATATGTAACAGAGCATGAGACAGCGATTGCTCCAAAAATGGAACGCGATTTATCAGCTGTCATCTTCTCCAACACATAATATGTCGACCAAACTGTTAGAAGTGTCAACTGTCCTACAAATGCTGAAAATGCAAATGTCGCAACTTTAGTTTTAAGAAAAACTAAGGCCGGAAAGTATAGCATCCAGTTTCCATAAAACATTGGAAGCCCATATCCCGATCCATACAGAAACAGATAGTTTAAATTCGGCAATAAATCCTTATTAGTAAGCGAATGTGCCAATCCGACTATCCTTCCTAAATGAAAAGGGTAGTCGTATATGATACTTGATACATTTGCAGATACAAATGAAACCAATGTAAATACTGCCGAATAAATCAATAAAAATAGATACCGACTTTTAAAAATCTTTTTACCCGTATCATAAAAATTTTTCTTGTTCAATCAACTCTCCTTTAATTAATACTAAAAAAACCATTATAGTCTTTTAAGTAAAATTTTCCAGCAGTTATATCATACTGAATTAATTTTAGATCTTCTAAAATTTCTTTTTGGGACTGTGAAAGATCACTCTTATCAACACTCGCATTCTCTAAAACATCCGTAAGTAGCGCATAATATGGAGATACTTTTGAATTCGTATGTGCCAACACAGCTGCAGGGAAATCACTTGAATTGAGTATCGGGAAATCGACCTTTTTAGTGTCGTGATTACTCCAAATAAAGTAATCTGTCAGATATTGACTCTCTGGCTTATTCTCAAATGCAGATGAAGGGTAAAATCCCGGAAGATGGTCTCCGTAAAATACAACCGTTATTTTTTTATCAACTTTCGAAAGTTTTTGTAAAAATTCTTTTGTGACAATGTCCGTTTCATTTACCAACCGAGCATAATTCGTCAACCTTGCATTTTCTAATTCTGTAAATCCCTCACCCGTACCATAAATAGACTGAGGTTTATCCATCATCCAAGGAATATGATTTTGATAAGTTATAACAGAAAAAAATTGACTTTCCTTGGTATCAATTTTATCGAGAATATTCTGGTAAGTAGAAGCATCACTAGGGAAACCACCATATTTTTCATTTATAGTTGGTGGCAAAGCATTTTTGTCATCTGCAACAAAGTTATCAAATTTTAATCGCTTATATACATCTGCTCGAGAATATAGTTGTGTTTGTCCTAAATGTATCACAAATCTATTATCAGATAGATAGCTATCGCCAATAGAAGGTAATTTTTTCATTTTTGGAACTACTTCAACATTATAAATAGATACAGAGGAAGACAAATTATAAAAAGGTAATCCAAGCAATGTCTGAATTTCAACATTAGCAGTACCTCCACCATAGGCATCCGATTTCATTAGCCCACTGGTTGTTTTAGATTTAATCTCATCAATATTTTTTAAGATATTTTCACTTAGTTGCACACCCTTGACCCTATTTGGGTTGGACAATCCTTCGCTCAAAATAAAAATCAAAGTCTCGTCAGAAATATTTTTATCCCTAGTTTTATTAATTTCCGTTGCTCGGTTTGTGTATTTCTCAACCAGTCCCTCAATAGTAGCTCTATTGTAGTTCTCCGGTTTATCCATCACTGGTTTTGTTAACTGTTTTATCCATACATACATCAATGACTGATATCGAGCACTTCCTACATGTCCAGTAAATGCTATATTCCTGGTATTATTTAATCTAGATAGAACTGGAATATTATTTGGTATTAATCCTCCATCTTGCTTATAGAATATTGTTATAATTCCACTAAAAATAGAGAATACAGAAATAAACCAAAATATCCTCTTTTTAATAGAAGTTACAATCGCTCCTTTGAGAAATCTTTTATTTAATACATAATAAACTACAATAAAGAAAGCCAGCAACAAGATCGTCATAAAAAATAATTTTGCATCTAAGAAACTAAATATCAAATCTAACTCTGTCGCCATTGAGAAATCAACTAATAGTAAGGGTTCATTTCTCAAGTTAAATTTTAGGAAATTAGCAATTGAAATCGCTATTCCTGAAAATAAGATTAAAAGAGTAGACGCCCAATATCTATTAAAAATTGAATAAACAATCAAAAAAATTAAGGCTAACATTATAATTTGAAATAAAGTTGCACCTGGAAAAATAAATTCTCCTAAATAATCTTCATCCGCTCTTATACCAAATTGTATTGAGAAATTAAAAATCAAAGCAAAAAATAGGCTACTAATAAAAGCTAAGGAAACTGAAGATTTATTTTTTCTAATCTCATCAAATGCATTCCAAAACGAAAAAGCAATCAGCGTAACTGTAAAGACAATGGTTGGAACTTTATAAGCTATTGAGACTAAGAAATTATTAAATTGTTCATAGTCATCTAAATACAAGAACTGCCTTATATTTTCCAACAGTTTACTATCATATGTCACTATAAGTGACGTAAGCAGTGCCAATAATATATCGGAAATGTATTTATCTGAGAAAAAATCACCAATCTCTTGCAACGAACGACAGCGTTTTGAAATAAATTGGGCGATATAAGCTAGACCTATTATGCTAACAACAACTTTCCAACCACCAATTTCAAAGAAATTATTATCCTGAAAACCGAAAATATAGAAAGATTCATTGTTTAAATTTCTAGTAAATAACAACAAATAAGAGATAAATAAGTATAAGACATATGAAGCTAGTAACCGTAATAGAAAAGTTCTGTTTACGTGCTTTGATAATCCTATAGATAAAATAAACAAAGATATACTTGAAGCAATGATAAAGGTATATCTATACGTGGCAATTGCTTGCCCAATTAATCTAAAATCAATTGTATACTCGCTAACAGTATAGAAACTAATTATCAAAGTGGCCACTACTAGAATCAAAATAGCAAAATATTTTCTTAACTTTATTTTTTCTACAATTTCTTTCATTTTTACTATATTATTCCTCATTTTCTAAAAGATTCAACCATCAATAAAACATTGCACTATTATAGTAGTACTTTGCAAAATAATTACTCCCCTTTTTCCAACGAATAGTTCTTGATATCCGTCCCTAATTCGATTTTATTTGCCAGTCGAATCCCTCTCCATTTTTCAATATGAAAGAGTGGGTTGATGGCTAGCCAATATAGCTTTCTCTTCCAATTATAATCCCTATCACTTACTATTCTTAGACTATCTTTAATACTGGCTTTTAAACTGTTTTTCACTAGGGACAAGATAGACACTTTAGTAGTAATGCCACTATTTATACGAACATTATAGGTTTCGTCAAAGATGCGCTTTCTGTATTCTGATAGTCGAACATCGTTAGAGTGTTCAACCACAGCTCGACCATTGTAGGCCTTGAAATAACCTGCATCGAGGACATCTTTGCCATACTCGTAATCTTCCGAATAGGCAACATCCCTATAACCGATTGTTTCAACCAAAAATTTTCGTGGAGCAGCAGAACAAACATCGCTATAGAAGGATTCTTTTGTGTACTGACCCTGATGTGCTGGGTCCTTCCGTTGCCATATGGTGATTGCATCTTCTGCACCTTGTTCACCAAAGACTGCATTGATATCATACTTCATGGCAGGGAAACAATAATGCCGCGGTTTTTGTCTCCCAAGCACCGCAACAATCTTGTCAGTAATTTCAAATGGTGCAACCATTTCTGAGAGCCAATGTTCATTGTGAGGCACAGCATCTTGACTGAGATAAACCATGTACTCTCCCTGGGCCATTTCAGCAGCCATTTGGCGAGTGCCACCGTGAGAATAATCTTCTTTTTTTAGATGAATAAGCCGTAAATTTCCGTATTGTTCCGCAAATCGCTCTATAATCGCTACCGAATTATCTGAGGAACCTGAGTCAGTCATCAACACATCCCACTCAAAATTCGTTTGTTGTCTATATAAAGCTGATAGGGTTTCTTCCAGGTGATCCTTTTCACCATTATAAACAGGAATAAATACTGTAGCTTTTAGCCCATTAGTCATTTAGTACCTCTCGACGGATAATCGCTTCTACTTTTTTATAACTTTCATCCCATGACAAGCCAGTATATTTCTCACTCATTTCATTAGCATGCTCATCAATATTACTTCGCTCAACCGCTTGACATAATTTTTCTGCCAAAGCAACTGGATAAGCTTCCGTATAGAGGATATCCTCAATATCTCCCAGCACCATGCGGTTATTATCGCCATCGTTCATAACGGGCACACATCCCGCAACCAGAAGTTCCAATGGCAAGAGGGAGACGTTGGTCAAGGACAATACCAAGCAGGCTATACTTTCGTGATAAATCTCTGCTAATTGATTTTTATTTAAAATGCCACGATCGGTGAATTCAAATGGAATATCATAATTTGACATATCTTGACCAAAAAACTCAATGTCATACTCTGGATGACGTTCTTTAAAAATCTTCAGTGCCATAACACCAAGCTCAAATCCACGACGCTCGGTATGAGCACGCGCATAAAAGGCAATCTTCTTTTTCTTGGAAATTGGTGCTTTTGGTTTATAGATATCGATATCTGCACCGAAGTCAAAATAGTCCGCCTGCATTCCATACTGACCAACCTTTTCGACCAACCATTTACCTGCTGTCACTCCGTAAAAACCAAATTTATAGGTCGCTTCTGCCAGCATATACCGTGAACCAACACCAAAGAATATGGGTTCAAAGTCTTGTACAAAATAAAATTTATGAAGATTTTCAGATTGGAGATTAAATACTGCGTAAGCGGTCTCCCAACTAGTCGCGAAAACCACATCTTGATTAGAGAAATCAGCTAAATCTTCCACATCTACATCAATTCCATACGAACGCGAAAAAATATCCTTGGCTTCTTTGGAGGATTGTGGAATCGTATTATTGTGGTATATGTAGAAAGTGATGTGATGCCCTTGACTTTGTAAATACTTTACAAATCGAGCAATCGTCGTATGACCTCCACCACCGGGACCAACTGGTGGCGATACCCAAGCAATATTTAAAGTATCTTTTGATAATTTAGCAGGTCTAATATATGGATGATTGATATAATCAGCTTTAGCCAAATCAATAAATTGAGGCATCTGCGGTAGACTGTTCATATCCACTTTAACAATTTGATTTCCCCCTTGTGATGGATGCAATAAGCGTGACTTAATTTTACGTATAGTAGCCCTCGCACCTTCATTTTTATAAGAATTAATAATTCTTTTCATCCTCTATCTCCACTTAACTATTTTTAGTAGTCCATTTTTTATTTTCTGAAGAAAAACTGCCAACTTATATGTCCTAGACTCATAAATTAGTCTTAATTCTTGAATCAGTAATTGATTTTCTACAACTTCCTGCTCTTTCAATACTATCATCTCATTCAAATATTGAATGTGTAGATTTAAATCATCGACTCTCTCTTCAAAATCTCTGATTCCCTGCCATAAATTATTAACATCATTTTCCAATCTGACCACAATATCCCCAATAAAATTATTCATTGCTAAAACATAATTAGAGTATTCAACAGAAAATAATTGAATTTCCTTATTGTCATTCTCTATCTGTTCTATAAGCTGTGGTAATACATTGCTCAGTTGATATTTTTGTCTAAAAAACTCAACGTTCTCGGTGTAGAATTTCTTTGCATCATCATAGTTCTCCATAATATCTTCAAAAATTTCCTGAGGACTCTTTTGATTATCTTCAAATCCTCTCCCTGAAAAATTATGGTATTCAGCTTTTTCAAAATTGTTACTATTTAGAAAACCTGGACCAGCAAAATGATCATATACGTATATTGGCTTTCCAAGAACTAAACAATATTGAACATTTTTCCCAATACCAATTATACAATCATATTCCGAAAACATTTCGGGCGAAGCTAATTCATATTTTGAACTCCAAACACCCGCATAATCTACTATTATGCCACTAGCATCAAACCAACTCTGTAATTCTTTCAGCTCACTTGGGGGATGGTTGGAAATAATCAATATTTTTTTTAAAGGTCTATTATTAGAATAGCTATTCACTGCATAACCAACTGGAACTGGATTTTGATACATAAATAATCTTGGTATGTCATTGAAAAATCTACTTAAATTTTTATCAACAACTTCCTGTGAAATTGCCAACGTACCAGAAGATAATCTAGATTCTAATCCGAAAACAAATGGTTGCTCCAGGACATGACTTTTTAGCGCTGCCATGTGTAAAAATAAAATTTTAGGAAATTTACTATGGTGTTCTCTAAAACTCTTGACTATTGAATTTGGCAAAATATTTTGACATGAGATAATAAAATCATAATCTTCTAATGAAAATACATGTTCTCTATCCGTAATTACTTTTATATTTCTTTTTTCAAATTCGGACCTCATAGGTTCTAGGAATAAATACGTAAAAACCTCAACTATAGCTCCCTCTTGTTGTAAGTACTCTGCCAATTCTAAAATGTTTAATTCAGCTCCACCAAAACCACGTAACCAAATATGCGTTAATAGAAACCGTTTTTCTTCAAACATATTATATACCTTTAACCATCTTTATCATTGAATTTTTACATCTACTGTCGGTTTCCAATAAATGTTATTCCCAGAACTTCCCCTGTTTATCAACTCAAAATCGACAATCCCACTAAACATTGCATATTCCTTAGAACGATCTCTAGATTTCACACCAAATTCTGTAATAAACTTGCCATTTGGAAAAATATTTTGAATTGAAAATAAAATGGAAGCAAACTTAGCAGATATATTAATGCTCCCTGCAACTTCTTCATCAGAAACCCATCTATATAATAGTTCCCCGCTATCCTTATGAATGGTGAAAGTAAAAACTGGATCCTCAATCACTCGTTCAAATGTCACATCAAAGTTAAATAGCAATTCTTGGTCATCCTTATTCTCAAAATGTGCATCAACACTAATTTTTTCTAAAGAGGTCTTTCTATCTGCTTCTGTAACAACTTCAAATCCATTCAATTCTTTATATAGGCGAGAAATTTCCATCGGAGTTCCAACTACTGTATGATGCCCTTTGTCAATCAACATTGCTTTATTACAAAAACGTTGAACTTGCTCCATGGAATGTGTCACAAGAATAACTGTTTTTTTCTCCCGCTTTAATTTAGCAAAATAATCAAAACACTTTCTCTGAAAAGCTTCGTCTCCGACCGCTAACACTTCATCCAGGACTAAAATGTCTCCTTCAGCTTTTATTGCTATGGAGAATGCCAGACGGACCTGCATACCACTAGAGTAATTTTTCAGCTTTTGATCCATAAACTCTTCTAGCTCTGCAAATGCGACAATATCATCGTACATTTCGTCAATCTCTGGACGTGAAAATCCTAGAAGTGCGCCATTTAAATAAATATTTTCACGACCAGTAAGTTCAGGGTTAAAACCAACGCCAAGCTCAATAAAAGGAATCAAGGTTCCATTGACACTCACATTGCCCTTTTCTGGTGTATAAATTTGTGAAATAATTTTGAGCAGGGTTGACTTTCCAGAGCCATTCCGACCAACAATACCAAAGAAATCTCCTTTTTCTACTTCAAAAGAAATATCTTTTAAGACATGTTGCTCCTTATAACCCTTTATCCCTCTAAAATAATTGACTAAGGTTGTTCTTAAACTTTGAGTCGCTTCTGTAGGTAATTTAAAGCTCTTGCTGACTGATTCGACTTTCAGCGCAATCTCTTTGTTAGACATTATAAAATCTCCGCAAATTTCTTAGAATTCTTTTTAAAAATACTATAGCCAATGATAAACACAACTACTGATAATACATATGGAATAGCTACCATCCATTTATCCTCGTAAATATCCCAAGAAATTGTTGCCCCATCATAAACAATATGGTGGCGCAAATCTTGGATAATCTGGGCAACTGGATTCATCATCATCAACTTGGCTACGCCAATGTGCCCACGCTGAAGAATGTAGGTTATCGAATAAATAATCGGAGTAGAATACATTCCAGCTTGTAAAACAACTTCCCAAATTGGTCCCATGTCTCGGTATTTGACAAACAAACTCGAAAGAATAAAGGCAATTCCTGAAGTCAAAATAACCAACTCAAGAAAGGATGGAATGAGAATGAGAACACCCGCATCCAATTGCACGCCATTGATTAACGCAAAAATTAGAACAACGGCCAAATTGATACCGTAATTTATCGCAGCACCAATAATGGATGAGATGACAATAATTTCTTTAGGAAAATTTATTTTTCTCAACAAATCCCCACGCGCTGCAATGGACAACATCCCCATATTAGTGGCTTCTGTAAAGAAATTCCAAGTTACCATACCGAGCAACAAGCTTACAGCATAGTGTGGCGTTCCGTCATCAAATTTCAAAAATCTGACAAAAACCAGATACATGATAGTAAACATTAAAAAGGGCTTCAATATCGACCACAAATGGCCAATCAAAGAACCTTGGTATCTTAATTTAAAGTCTGTTTTGACCATTTCCCTTAAAAGAATTTGGTTTACTTTGTTGAATAAATTCATGTTCTTTCCTTATAAGCAAATTTTGTTAGGATGAGGCTGGTAAATACCAGTGTGTGAAAGGCTTTGTTTTTCCTCAATCCATGTGTTTTTAAAGTCCGATAGCGTTCTAGCATAGGCTTATCCATGATAGTCACAAAGGCCTCGACCAGATTTCTATCGGTTGGCGCCAAGGGCAGAGCCAGCAGATGACTTGCTTGCTTTTGACTATTGCGAATCAAGTCCCAGTAAACGGAGAAAAGTACATGGGGCCGAATCCATTTTTTAAATCGTTTGGACAGGGTTCTAGCTCCCAAGACATTTTCAGCATGCTGGCGGTACAATTCCGTCGGCTGGTCAACGTAGACTAATTGCCCAAATGCTGTGGCCAGCAAGGCCAGATACCAGTCGTGCATGAGAATGTCGTCTGTCACCGTCCACAGTTCAGCCAGAGCGTGGTTAATCATACTAGTTCCGCCTGTCACTGTATTTTCAGTCAATTCTTGAACCAGCTCGGTATTGGCATGATGAGACTGGCTGCGAATCATACTTTCATTCATGACCTGCAAGTCTTGGTTGACCACTTTTAAGTCTGTGTAAACCATGAGTGGCTGGTCTGCTGGATAGGCTTGAGCCGTCTCCAAAGTTACCTGTAGTTTATCTGGTAACCAGACATCATCCTGATCACTGAAAAAATACACATCAGCCCTCTGGTATTGCACCAAGGCATGAAAGCTTTTAATGACGCCCAGATTTTCAGTGCTATCGGGATTGATAAAGTGAATCCGGCTATCCTGCTGGGCAAAATCAGCGATAATGTCGCGTGTCTTGTCCTTAGAGCCATCATCTCGTATCAAGAGCGTCCAGTCCGTATAGGTCTGCGCCTGAATAGAGCGGATTTGCTCCGCTAAAAACTCCTGACCATTGTAGGTCGACATGAGTATGTTAACGTTCATGTAAAAATAATTCCTCATATTGTTGGACAATTTTCTCCCAAGTATAGTCCTTTCGCATGTGCTCTTTGGCAATCTGCCCTAGCTCCACTGCTTCTGCTTGTCCATCAATTTGGTTGATTAGTTGGGTCAGATTTCCACTTTCCTTGGTCCAATAGCGAGCGCCATTTTGTGCGACTTTACGATTGAACTCCACACCTAAAACAAGATTTTCATTAGTTTGAGCTAGCGCCTCTAAAAGACTTGGATTGGTTCCACCCACTTCATGCCCATGAATATAAGCGCGACATTCCTGCCGCAGATACTTGAGTAAATCCTGATCATAGACCGTCCCGATGAACTTGATTCGCGCATCTCTCTCAAAGCCCGTTTCTTCCTTTAGCTTTTGGAAATAGGCAGAGCCTTCATGATTGGCTACGATAACCAAATCACGCTGGGTGCTCGACTTCATGAACTCCTTGATAGCTGTCGCGTAATTATTTTCAGGAACAAAACGCCCAATAATCAAATAATAATCCTTTTCGCGGATGGACCAGTTGGCAAAAGCCTGCCGTACTTGCTCTGATTGGCTAGTCAGACTGGTCTGACTCAAATCAGTCCCGTAAGCGATAAATGTAGTCTTAGTCCCCGGATAGGCTGATTGAATATAGTCCTCAATCCCCTCATTATCTGCAATGATGAGATTGGCCTGCTTGGCCATCGCTTTCTCAGCATGTTTCAGATAAGCTTGCACAGGCTTAGGCCATTTGGAACGTTTCCATTCTAAACCGTCAGGATTGACAAATAAAACACCGCCAACATCTTTAATTTTCTTGGCAAATGGAGCTATGAAACCACCTATGGTATTTCCCAAAATGTAAAAAATCGGAGACTGCATCTGCTGGTCCTTGACCAGGCGCAAAGCGTAGGAAATGGCCATCATGTCATAGGCGATAACGCGGGCCGGACCTAATTTAGGAGGATTGATGGTAAAGCAATCCGCCCCCAAATAAGCCGAATGCTCCTGATGACTGGTGTCTGACAGGCAAGCCACATGGTAGTGTATATTTTTTGATTCTTGGTGACTGACCAATTGCTGGACGAAGGTCTCAAAGCCACCATATTTTGCAGGCAAGCCACGACTACCTATAATAAAAATGTGTTGCATAAACCTCTCCATTTAACTGCAGTTCTTTGTATTATAGCATTTTTTCAGGTAATCCGCTATTTTGACATTAGGCAACACAGAAAAAGCCTGTAGCGTTACAATAGATGTGAGACTTATAGAAGTCAAAAAGAAGATTCCTTGATATGATAAGAGTACCACCACTCACCAAAAAGGAATCTTCTCATGACTAGTATATCACAAAATCTTCGCTATTTACCACATACTCTAGAAACACGTTACCACGCGGTTAAAACCTACCAAAATGGTGCCTCTGTCGCCTTCATCTGTCGACGATACAAAGTTTCAAAAGCCTCTCTCATGCGCTGGAATAAGCGATTCGACGGCACAAAAGAATCGCTGAAAGACCGTTCTCATCGCCCTCTAACACCGCATCCAAAGGCTCATACCCAGCAAGAGCTAACATGGATTAAAAACTGCATCAAAAGAAATCCAAACGCAACCCTCATCGAAATCTTCTACAAACTCAAAACCAATAAGGGATATGATAGACACCCTTGCTCACTCTTTCGAATCTTGAGAAAGCTGGACTTCTTCAAATCCCCTAAAACAAAGAATAAACCTTATGTACCAAAACCATATGACACTCCGACTAAACTCGGTATCAAGTGGCAGATGGATGTCAAATATGTACCGACTCACTGCTACACAGGTAAACTGCCTGACAAGTTCTACCAGTATACCGTCATTGATGAAGCCAGTCGAGAACGATTTATATTCCCTTTCAAAGAGCAGTCTTCCCACTCAACTGTTCAGTTCGTCAAATTGGCTATCAAACACTTTGGCTACAAACCAAAAATCATTCAAACGGATAATGGCTTCGAGTTCACTCATTTCAAAGAAACCAAACAAGTGCACCCACTAGACTTACTTTGTCAGGAACTTGGTATTGAGCACAAGCTGATTCGTCCTCGAACACCCAGGCATAATGGCAAGGTTGAACGCAGTCACCGAAATGACAATCGACGTTTCTACCAGCACTTGGTCTTCTATTCCTATGACGATCTGATCAAGCAGATGAAAACCTATCTTTATCGTTCTAATCGACTCCCTATGCAAACTTTAGGATGGAAATCTCCTATCGATATCAGAAAAGCTTTACTAGGAGCTAGCTCCTAGTAAAGCTTAACAAATAGTTATCTTCAAAATAACATTTTTGGTCTCACATCATTGACAAAGGTACAGACATTAGGCAACACAGAAAAAGCCATCAAAAATGATGACTTATCCTATGGGTAAAATCCTTAGTTATCAAACTTGTTCAATCCATATCTTTGAATCAAGGACAGTAATTTTTCTCCATATTTTGGGTCTGTTGCATAGCCTGATTTTTGCAAAGCAGCAATTGCCGTTTGATAATCTTTGGCCTGGGTATAGGCTCTGTAATTTTGTGTTCTCCAAGGTGATGACGTAAAGAATTTACTGTAATCTTGGATGCTTTCTGCTACGGAGTTGTAGGCTCTAAAGCGTGCAGTTTCTTGGACAGCTTTCCCATTACGGAACTCTGTCGTTTGTTTGGATACCGTCTTACCTTTCCAAGAGGCGTCTGCCTTGATTCCAAAAAGGTTGTTCCCTTGGGTAGCTAATTGAGATGTGCCCCATGCTGACTCAAGAATAGCCTGGGCCATTACCACACTCGGAACTAGACCCGTGGTTTTAGCAGCTGATACAAGACTATTGATAAATAATTGTTGATTTTTTGATGTCTGAACAAGAGTGTCATTAGATGACTGACGGTGATTTGCGCCTTGTTCAGAAACAACTACTTTCCCCCAACTGCACCATACCATTCATTGATTCCTTGCGCTAAAGCTTTTGCCAATCGAACATGATAAGAATCTTGTTTGATTTTTTGAAGCTCTGTTGGATTATCCATGAAGCCCATCTCAACAAGAACAGCAGGAATTGCTGTCTCGCGAAGTACAGCAAATGTATTTCGTTTTACACCTCGGTTTACCGCACCAGTCTCGCGAACCAGGTTGGCTTGAACCTTATTAGCAAGAACCTGACTCTCTGCTAATCGTGTTGGATCATTATGCTTGGCTTGATTGATTTTTGGTTGGTACTCAGGATAAGCTTGATACCAGTAGGTCTCAATACCACTTGCATTAGTAATTCCCGCACCAGTGGCATTGAAGTGCAAGCTAACAAACAAGTCCGCATTACTTTGATTTGCACGACGAGAACGTTCTGTAACAAAGTCAACATAAGCATCACCTGTACGCGACATCAAAACGTTGTATCCCATTTGCAATAGATTATTTTTCAACTTGTTTGCAACTGACATAACAAGATTTTTCTCATATACTCCGCCATAAGACGCCCCTGAATCTCGACCACCATGACCTGGATCAATAAAGATTGTCTTTGAACGAGCAGTCGTTGTCGTTTGAGGAGTTGTTATTGCAGGTGTCGTTGCAGGCGTAGAAGGTTGGGACGGTTTGGCTAGTTGCGATGCTTGCGAGGTCGTTGATTTGACATCATGTTTGGTAGTTAGAAGTGTGTCTAGCTTCCTAGTCTGGCTATTCTGTCCATAGACAATCATATTGTAAGTGCCAGTGTCGTTTTTATGATCCTTAGTCGCCACTGCAAAAGTGTATTGACCGTTTGACTGACGGCTAGCACGGTAGACCTTCATATCATCCTGACCACCATTAGCTGACCATACTGGAACTACAACACTGGAAACTGTTGATGGAACATTAGAAAGTGCCACGTTGAAACCTGTTGCTGTATTGGTAACACTAGCCGATACCTTACCTGCGATAACAGTTGCTTTTGGCGTTTCGGCCGGCTTGGTTACTGCAGGTGTCGTGGCCGGTTTAGAAGTTTCGACTGGTTTGGCTACTGTTGGTGTAGAGACCGGTTTAGAAGCTTCGGCTGGTTTAGATACGGCTGGAGCAGTCGATGATTGACTGGTAGCTGAATAGTTATGACTGCCACTGAGGAGGGTATCCAGCTTCCTAGTCTGAACATTTTGTCCGTAAACAATCATATTGTAAGTGCCAGTGTCGTTTTTATGATCCTTAGTCGCCACTGCAAAAGTGTATTGACCGTTTGACTGACGGTTAGCACGGTAGACCTTCATATCATCCTGACCACCATTAGCTGACCATACCGGAACTACAACACTGGAAACTGTTGATGGAACATTAGAAAGTGCCACGTTGAAACCTGTTGCTGTATTGGTAACACTAGCCGATACCTTACCTGCGATAACAGTTGCTTTTGGCGTTTCGGCCGGCTTGGCTACTGCAGGTGTTGTTGCCGGTTTAGAAGTTTCGGCTGGTTTGGCTACTGTTGGTGTAGAGACCGGTTTAGAAGCTTCGGCTGGTTTAGATACGGCTGGAGCAGTCGATGATTGACTGGTAGCTGAATAGTTATGACTGCCACTGAGGAGGGTATCCAGCTTCCTAGTCTGAACATTTTGTCCGTAAACAATCATATTGTAAGTGCCAGTGTCGTTTTTATGATCCTTAGTCGCCACTGCAAAAGTGTATTGACCGTTTGACTGACGGTTAGCACGGTAGACCTTCATATCATCCTGACCACCATTAGCTGACCAAACTGGAACTACAACACTGGAAACTGTTGATGGAACATTAGAAAGTGCCACGTTGAAACCTGTTACTGTATTGGTAACACTAGCCGACACCTTACCTGCGATAACGGTTGCTTTTGGCGTTTCGGCCGGCTTGGCTACTGCCGGTGTAGTTGCCGGTTTAGAAGTTTCGGCTGGTTTGGCTACTGTTGGTGTAGAGACCGGTTTAGAAGCTTCGGCTGGTTTAGATACGGCTGGAGCAGTCGATGATTGACTGGTAGCTGAATAGTTATGACTGCCACTGAGGAGGGTATCCAGCTTCCTAGTCTGAACATTTTGTCCGTAAACAATCATATTGTAAGTGCCAGTGTCGTTTTTATGGTCCTTAGTCGCTACTGCAAAGGTATATTGACCGTTTGACTGACGGTTAGCACGGTAGACCTTCATATCATCCTGACCACCATTAGCTGACCAAACTGGAACTACAACACTGGAAACTGTTGATGGAACATTAGAAAGTGCCACGTTGAAACCTGTTGCTGTATTGGTAACACTAGCCGATACCTTACCTGCGATAACAGTTGCTTTTGGCGTTTCGGCTGGCTTGGCTACTGCCGGTGTAGTTGCTGGTTTAGAAGCTTCGGCTGGTTTTGGCGCTGGGGTTGTTGCTGGCAAACCTGCATGTTTCTTATAATAGTCAGAAATTCCTTTGACAATTCCATCAACCAATTTTTCCTGATAAGCTGCGGACGAGATTTTTGCTGACTCTGCACTATTGGACATATAGCCCAACTCTAGCAAGACCGCGGGAGCAGTCGTCTCACGCAAGACCTGGAAAGTTCTCCGCATCACTCCACCGTTTCGAGCACCAGTATTGGTAATTAGATTAGATTGGATGCTGTTTGCCAAACTTGCACTCAAATTTATGCGCTGAGCATCATTGTGATACTGGCTATTGATTCGCGCAGGATACTCTGGAAAATACTGATAATAGTAAGTCTCAATCCCATTAGCAGAAGGAGACGTCGAAGCATTAAAATGAATACTTACAAAAATATCTGAAGAAGTCCGATTGGCTTTTTCAGAACGCGGCAATAAACCAACAGAGCTATCTGCCGTTCGAGTCAATTCCACTCGGAAACCTTGCGCTTCAAGCTTTGATTTTACACGATTCTGAATCTGTAGGTTCAAATCCTTTTCATTTTTACCAAAATAAACAGCACCGGGATCACTACCACCATGTCCTGCATCTAAGTAGACAACTTTATTGAAGACATTGTACTGCCCTTGAGATGCTGAACCACCGGATACTGATGTCGTAGATGCGGATGGCTGAACAGGAGTATTTACGGGCGTTGTCGGCGCAACCGTTCCTACAGAAACATAGCGTCGATTTCCGCCATAAGAAATGTAACTTAACCATTTATGCTGGTCCGCAGTTACCACACTGTCATAATTAACCGTTTGCCCCTTTTCATAGCGTGCCAAATCTGGACTTGAAATCTTTGGCTCACTCTTAACACCTGTAGCCTGAGTAAAGACATAACTACCTGAAGGTGCTACATTTGGGGCTACTGGTTCTGTTGATGCTACAGTTGGCGTCGTTTGGCTTGCTTGATTTGAAACAGCTTGGGTGTTCCCTGACTGTGGCATCGATCTCAAAGAGGTCGTTCCTGTCGTGTCAGTTGGTTGAGTCACTGCTTCCGCTGTCGCTTCTGTGGTTACCGTAGTTTCTGTGGCAGCAATAGGATCAACTGAAGGAGCAGTCGCTACCGTTGATGTTGAAGGCGTAATCACTGGACTAACATCCGACGAAACCGGCACTTCTTCAGCAGATGCTGTTTGAGTGGCCATAAAGGACACGCTTGCCAATAAAACAGAAGCAGCACCAAATGAATACTTCCGAATCGAAAAACGTTGTTTTTGATCAAATTTCATATAAATCTCCTATGTGTACAAACATATCTATCAACAATCACAAGCTAAATCTGGTCCCAAAACGTCCATATCAATTCGACACCACATTTTGTTGTGAGCACAAAAACTTCTGCCAACATTCTACCATATATAGAAAAAACTTGCAATGATAAACAACTATTCTGTAACTATTATTTCGTTTAAACATTCTACTACAAAATTTGCTGCCTACAGAACCTCTTTTTTTAAAAATCAACGAGAACCTCAGTTTGGTAAAGGGCTAATTTTTACATAAAAAATAGCCTGAATACAGGCTATCCACTCCCTACAATTCCTCAGCTATCTTATTAATTTTCCGCAGGCGGTGATTGACACCGCTCTTGGTAATCGGGTTGGTCAAGCTATCCGCCAATTGCTGGATAGAATAGTCAGGATGCTGGATGCGGAGCTGGGCCACTTCCTGCAAATCTCCAGGCAACTGGTCCAGTCCAATGGTCTCCATAATCTTACTGATATTGTTAATGGTTTTCATGCTAGCAGTGACTGTCTTGGCAATATTGGCCGCCTCGGCATTAGTCGCACGATTGAGATCGTTTCTGGCCTCGCGCAGGAGCTTGACATTTTCAAACTCGGTCTTTGCCTCTTCTGCCCCAATGACCAGGAGGAAATCCATGATATCCTCGGCTCGTTGCAAATAGGTAATGGTCCCTTTTTTTCGTTCAATCACCTTGGCATCCAGCAGAAATTTCTGCATCAAGTCCGCCAAGTCAAGAGCATGGTCGCTGTAGACCGAGGCAATTTCCAGCTGGTACTTACCTTTTTCAGGGTCCTTGACAGAGCCCGCCGCCAAAAAGGCACCACGCAGATAGGCCTGGCTCCAGGAATCATTTTCCAATACCAGCGGTGAAATCCCCGTCTCCAAGCCGAAAAAGCTATCTGCCAGATAGAGGTCGTTGAGAATATCATTGACCCCGTCCTCGATATGAACAGAATAAATCCTATTCTTTCTAAGGTTTTGCCGTTGGTGGTGACGGATTTCCGCCTTAATCTGGTAAAAGGTCTGGAGCATTTCATAGACATGCCGAGCAATCTTGGCATTTTCAGTC
The DNA here is from genome assembly GCF_043674095.1 of Streptococcus sp. A25. NCBI lineage: Bacteria > Bacillati > Bacillota > Bacilli > Lactobacillales > Streptococcaceae > Streptococcus > Streptococcus sp. A25. Next base: position 18,686 of record NZ_JBIMJO010000005.1, on the reverse strand, counting down.
GTAATGGACAGGGTCAAACCTGACGATGCCAGACCTAGACTGCCTGCCAGCTTGATCATGGCCGACAACTCCGACTTATTTTGACTGGACTGAATCAGCAATTCTTCCTTGACTTGTATCGTAAAACTCATGACCGCACCTGCAAGATATTGAGTAATTCTTCTACTACAAAATCACCGTCGTGAAAAGCTCCGCCATTTTCCAAACGAAGAAAATTCGACGAAATCACGCGCCGCGCCTGGTCCTGAAGCCCTGCAAAATCGTGCTTGACCTGGACTAGATACTCATCAAACTGGTGGGTATCCATGTAGTCCTGTGGCACAGGCTCGATGTTGACCAGGACGGTGTCGATAAACCGGCAGGCCAGATGGGCATTGAGGACCGCAGCGTGGTCAGCATCTGAGAAGAACTCCGTCTCCCCGCGCTGGGTCATGATGTTGCAGACATAGACCACCTCCGCCTTGGTCTCCTTGAGAGCTTGTCCAATCTCGGGAATCATAAGATTGGGTAGAATAGAGGTGTAGAGGGAGCCAGGTCCCAGCACCACCAAATCGCTGTCCATAATGGCATCCACTACCTGCGGACTGGCTGTTGGGGTTTGATCATTGTAGGTATTGGTGACAAATACATGCCCAATCATGCCTGGATGCTTGGAAATTTTACTTTCACCGACCACCTCAGTCCCATCAGTAAAGACGGCATGGAGGGTCAGCGGATGCTCACTGGAAGGGTAGATTTTCCCTGTCGTATGGAAAAAGCGGGTCAAGAGCCGCATGGCATTGTAGGTCGATCCCTGCATCTCAGAAATCCCAGCGATGATGAGATTGCCCAGCGGATGCCCTGCCAAGGGACCGTCGCTGGCATCAAATCGGTACTGGAAAATCTGCTCATAGAGCTTGGGCATATCTGACATAGCCAGGAGGACATTGCGCAAATCACCCGGCGGTGTAACCTGGAGGGCATGGCGAATCTCACCAGACGAGCCTCCGTCATCTGCCACCGTCACGATAGCTGTAATGTCCGCATCCTTGTTGCGCAGGCTTTTGAGAATCACAGGAATCCCCGTTCCTCCTCCGATAACCGTAATCTTTGGCTTTCTCATGACCGATTGACCGTCTCTTTCCGCTTGTCTTTGTCCCGATGACTCAGGTTGACAAGCCAGTTTTTCTCTAGGTCTTCTGCTAGGCGTTTGGCAAAGGCTACACTGCGGTGTTGACCGCCCGTGCATCCGACTGCTATGGTCAGAACTGATTTACCTTCCTTCTGGTAACCTGGCAGAATTGGCTCGATCAAGCTTATCAAATGGCCGTAGAACTCTTCTGATTCCTGGTGGTCCATAACGTAATCGTAAACCGGCTGGTCCATCCCTGTCAGATTGCGCAGTTCGGGCTTGTAATATGGATTTGGCAAGAAACGCACGTCAAAGACCAGGTCCGCATCTAGAGGTAGGCCGTACTTAAATCCGAAGGATAGGACTTCCACCCTGAAAGACGGCTGATTGTCCTGGCTAGCGAATTGCTCAGAGATGGCCATACGTAGGTTTCTCGGTGTCAAATCCGAGGTATCAATCACATTCTGACTCATATTTTTCAAGGGAGCTAGAAGTTCGCGCTCTAGATTGATACCGTCGAGAACTCGGCCGTCTGCAGCCAGAGGGTGAGAACGGCGGGTCTCCTTATAGCGGGCCACCAATTCACTATCCGTGGCATCCAGGAAGAGAATCTTGAAGTCCAGGTCTTCTGCGGTTTCCAGGTCATCTAGAACTTCACGGATTTCCGCAAAGAAGGACCGGCTCCGCATGTCGACAACCAGGGCAATCTTGTTATTGTCCTTGCTGGCATGGATGAGCTCGATAAATTTTGGCAATAGGGTCGGTGGCATATTGTCAATGGTAAAGTAGCCCAGGTCCTCAAAGGACTGGATAGCGACTGTCTTACCGGCTCCCGACATCCCTGTCACGATAACTAGTTGGAGTTTGTCTGCCATGGCTAGACCTCCTTTTTCTGATTTATTCAACAACGGCGATGACTTCGATTTCAACCTTCACATCGCGTGGCAGGCGAGCAACTTCTACAGCTGAGCGGGCTGGAAAATCGGATGAGAAGGCTGTTTTATAGACCTCATTAAAGAGTACAAAATCATTCATATCCTTGAGGAAACATGTTGTTTTGACAACGTGGTCAAAGTCTGTTCCAGCTTCTGCTAGGATGGCTGCAATATTTTTCAAGACTTGTTCGGTCTGTTCTTGAATGGTCTCACCAACCACTTCACCCGTTTCTGGTGATAGGGGTACTTGGCCTGATGCGAAGAGCAGATTACCTACGACCTTACCCTGAACGTACGGGCCGATAGCTGCTGGTGCTTTGTCTGTGTGAATAGTTTTCATAGTATATCTCCTTTTGTTTTCTAAATCTATTATAGCATAGGTTGCTAGGATTGAGGTAGTTTTGGGAATTCTTTCCATGGATAATCCCTGAAATTTTATGTAACAAAAAAGGCTGGACATGGATTCCAACCTTATCTAGAGCTTCTTATTTTTTCTATTAAAATCTCAATAAAGCATGATATCATGTTTCCAGTGGCTTGATAAAATACAGAGAGGTTATCGTCGTTGTAGGCAGAAGCTTCAATTGCCAGAGGGCTGTCCTCATACCAAACACCAGTCCCATCCGGAATAAAACCGTTTTGCACATAAAGTTTCTGAGCCTTGCCATAATGAGCATTCAAACCAACACCTATCCCTATCTGGGATGTAAAATCGGATACAAGTTGGCAGATAGCATCCAATAATCTGTAGCCAATTCCCTGACCCTGAAAATGTTCAAAGACAGTAAAATCGACAATTTCAGGAATACCTGTCTGAGAAAATCGCCCCTTCTTGGGACATTTGACAAGGGTAATATAACCCAGACAGGCCTGCTCATTTTCAGCTACCAAAACCTGGTGCTCACCTTCTTCCTGCTCCGTCAAATAACTTTCCAGGATTGCCTTCCGCGACGGCCAGCCCTGCTCTAAAAAGCCTGAACTAGCTTCTCAATATGACAAGCCTCTAAATGAACTATTCTAATCATGTCACACTCCTCTGTATAGATAAACACAAGACATCTTTAAGTAATATGATAGGTGTAACTAAATCTCTCTAGAAAAATCACTGTCTAGTTCCCGATAGGATTGGATATTTTGAACATATTCTAAGACGCCTTGAAATTGGTCTTCTTGATCACGAACCGCCTTGTAAACGACATAAACAAAGGTTTCTTCATCCTTTTTGAACCACATAGTCACTTCATTTTTCTGTCCACTGCGCAGGAGTTCAAAGATTTTTTTGACCTTGTCAACAATTTTCGGTGGATGACAGAGTTCGACATTGCGTCCGATTTGACTAGGTGTCCGCTTGAAAATCATTTCCTCAACTGGATGGCTATCATTGTAATATTGGAAAATGTCATCCTTGTTCACGAAGGTTAATTCCAATGGTAAATGATTAAGGATGAGATTCGCTTGTTCAAGAGTCAAATAACCATTGCCAAAAGGCTGTGGACTAGCAGGGTCCAGAACTGATGTGGTCGGTTCTTTTGGTGTGAAGGAGATAGTAAACTGTCCCTCTGGCGTATCAATCACCCTCACATTGGGATCGCTTGCCTGCGGTGTCGACAGTGTGTCAGTCTGCTCTGCTATTTCTCCAAAAGAAACCCGATGGAGAACCCATTTTGCTGTAGGTTTCACAATTGCGTAGCCATAAGCATCACTTTCAGCGGCAATCTGCAACCAATCATCTTGTGTAAAAGTCTCCAGCAAAATCATTAGCAAGATCGCTTCTTCCTTGAAAATCATCTCTTCAAACTCAGTGGCGAAACTTTCAAAAGTTCGACGAACAGTTTCTATATCTCCATCTGGCAAGGTATCTAAAGCCTTGCGGGCTTCCTTAAAGAGCAGACGAATATCATCATCTACGCCCCACATTACCTTGGGTGGCGCATCATGACCATAGCGCTCCATGATTGGAAAGAAGAGTTTTTCCTTGCGCGTATAATGATGGTCAAACTGACCTAACAATTTATATTGACGTTGCAAACCTTGGAGAAGTTGGTCGCGCACTTCTTCCTCCTCCACTTGCTCATACTGCTCTAAAATCCGACGAATGCGCAATAAAGCTCCACGAAGTGCAAGATTTTCTTGTTTAAAGACATAAACAGGATGACCTTCTTGATCCATGTCTGCCACTTGGACATCCGATATAGCTCCCTTGAAAAGATTGGCATGAACATTACATAAGCCCATAACATCTTCGAAGGTAATCCCCGTATCGCTGGACATGAGTTCGTGTTCCATCATCGAAATTTCCAGCGCTGACACACCTGTAAAATGCTGATTAAATTGTTCCTGAACGGACTCCGCGCTAGCTCCGTTGTGCAGGTCCAAAAGGATATTTTTTAAAATATCTATTCGCTGTTCACTCATCATTGCCTCCTACTACCTGATACCCATTCCACTCTAAGGTTTGTTGGATTTGTTTCAACGAAATCTTGGTCATTTTAGAACCCATTTTCAGACTGGTTACCTTTCCAACTGTGTGAAGCATGGCAGGATTGGCCAAAGGCTTGAAACCAAGCTCCACCAGAATATCCTTGACTTCTGGGTGCTGGTTGATAATCTCTGCAACAGGCAGATTTAGGTCGATGGTGTTCATTGTTTTTCCCCCTTCAACGCCTCAAACTTGGCTTTCATGGTTGGATTGTTACGGGTTAGCTTTTTGACCGTGACGTCATCCAGTTTGTTATTGGCCAGACGGAGCTGATTTTCTGAAGTTGTCAGAGCAGCTTTGACCGCCTCCATCCGCTTGATAGCCTTATCAATCTCGTCAATGGCTTTTTGGAAATTGGTGCTGGCTGACTGGTAGTTCTTGGCAAAGGCTGTTTTAAAGGTCGCCAAATCTTCTTCAAAATGGGTAATATCGATATGCTGTTCTCTGACCAAGGCCAACTCTTGCTTGTATTTCAAACTATTGAGCGCCGCATTGCGTAAAAGTCCTATCAACTGTATAAAAAACTGAGGACGAACCACATACATTTTCTCGTACTTGTGGCTGACATCAACAATCCCCGTATTGTAGTAATCGTTATCCGCCTCTAGCATGGTCACTAGCACCGCATATTCACAGTTCTTCTCACGACGATCCTTGTCCAATTCTTTGAAAAAGTCCTCATTCTTATGCTTTTTAACCGTGTCATCCGCCTCATTTTTCATCTCAAACATGATGGAAATGATTTCTACACCATTTTCATCCGTCTCGCGGTAGATGTAGTCGCCCTTGGACCCACGCGCCGACACTTGATTATCTTTTTCAAAATAAGCATTGGGAAAGGCTAACTGTCGAACCTTATTGAACTCCGACTCAGCATACAATTCCAAACTTTCACCGATAGCCTTGGTCGATTGCTGGGCCTTGAAGTTCTTATAGAACTCTACCTGCTCGCTAGCCGCCTTGAGCTGAACCTCATACTCCTGCCGAGTGGTCGCCAGCGCCAATTCCTGCTTCTGCTCCTGCAAAACCAAGGCATTCTGGGCCGCATCCCGCTCCTTCTCAACCTGAGCCACTGCCTGCTGCAACTCCAAATCCTTGGACAGACCCACTTGCTCCAATTTTGCCTTTAGCTCTAGGATTTCTTGGTCTTTTTGGGAAATAGCAGAGCTAATTTCATGTTCCGTCTGACTAGTCAGTTTGTCCAGCTGAGCCTGAAGTGCCATCAACTCCTTATCCTTTTGAGCAATAGCAGAGCTGACCTCATGTTCCGTCTGACTAGACACCTGCTCAACCTTAGCTGTCAGTTCTAAAATAGCCTTATCCTTGTCAGCCAATTTAGCCTGCAAGTCATTTTCAGCCTTCTGAGCCAGCAACTCTGTCTCACGCGCCAAACGATCATGAACTTCCTTATCAAACTCCACACCACGAACCTGAGCCAAAAGCTGGCTGTATTCTGTTTCATTAACTTGAAAAGCCGTTCCACAATGCGGGCAAGTAATATTGTGCATGATTTTCTCCTAAATCTGTTCTTGAACAAAGTGCGACCACTTTTCTTGCAAGGGTTTCTGTTCTGGCACTTCAGCCCCCTCAAGCAAGGCTTGAATACATTCATGCTGGACCAGCCAACCGGTCATATCTTTTTCAGCCGTCGCAAATTCATTGCCAAAATCCTTAGGAATGATTTCCTCAAAGGCAATGTGACTCCCACCTTCTTGCTCTGTCAGAATAAAACCAACCCGAGCAGTATCCCAAGTATAGACAATCTCATTCGGTTCGCGATAGGCCAACAAGTCCATCTCCCCACGGAAATCCTCCATTTCAAAGACCAACTTTTGTCCTTCAATATGGAGTTCTGGAAACCATTTGGCAAAACCAGCGTCTGTAGCCAGTAAATCCCATGTTTCTGTCAAAGATGCAGAAACGGAGTATGCCACATTTAATTGATAGTGTGTAGAGGTTGTAGTAATTGAAATTTTCATATGTCTAGTATAGCAAAAAATCTCTAAAAAATGAAAAAACACCAGCAAAGCCAGTGTCTAACTGTTCCTTCCCCTCACTGAGACTAGGATACGTCTCGCAAGAGGATTGACAATAAAATAACTTAAGGGAAGTGATAGAATAATATTTCTCAAAAAGCGGAAACCATAAATCGGTAAATGAAAGGGAAGGTGACTCATATACATGCCAAATACTCCCATAATTAACCCCATTGCAACAGACCGAAAACTAATCATAGCAAAGGAAATATGCTTTTCAGAAGGTAATTTTGGTCCGATGAAATTGATCCATCTGATGGCTAAAGGATTGACAAATTGCGATGCTATAAAAGAGACAACCACTCCCAAAAAATAAGATGGCAACAAAATAGTTAATTGTAAGCGACCTGCCCACCATAAGTTATAAACGGTCATCACAAATCCCATCATCGCTGACATTAAAATCCCAAAAAATAAACGTTCCTTTCGATTTTGAGGCATAAACTACTCCTCCTATACAGCTTCGTTAGTTATAGTATAACATAAATCACTAATTATTGGTATTTATTGATAAGAAAAGCCTGAATCGCTCCAGACTTATTACTCAAAGAATTTATAGTAATCTTCCAATTGCATATCCGCTTTTTGCTGGCGATTGAGGTCTTGGATAATTTGACCATCCTTCATGACAATCAAGCGATTGCCAAAGTTAAGAGCATCCTCCATCTGGTGAGTGACCATAAGGGCAGTCAGCTCCTGGTCGGCAATCAGGCTATCCGTCAAATTCATGAGGGACTGGCTGGTCTTTGGATCAAGGGCCGCCGTGTGTTCATCCAAGAGCAACAGCTCTGGCTTGACGATAGAGGCCATTAAGAGGCTGAGAGCCTGACGCTGGCCACCCGATAAGGAACCAGCTGGAGTAGCGATATGCTTTTCTAGACCATTGCCAATTTTTGCTAGAGTCGCCTCAAACTCTTCCAAATGCTGGGGAAGTTGCCGAGGAGCCAACCCACGACCTTGGCCACGGTACTTGGCAATCAAAAGATTTTCCGCCACAGTCATCCGAGGTGCCGTTCCCATCTTGGGATCCTGAAAGACCCGGGACAGGTACTTGGCCCGCTTTTCCGCTGGCCACTTGGTCACATCCTCGCCCAAGATAGACACTGTTCCACTGGTCAAGGGCAGGGTACCTGCTATGACATTGAAGAGGGTGGACTTACCAGCACCATTGCCACCGAGAATAGTGATAAAATCCCCTTGGTAGATAGTCAGATTGACATCCTTTAGAATCACTCGCTCCTGGTCCAGGCCATTGTTGACCACCACACGCGCATTTTTTAGTTCAACGATTGCATTCATTTGGTCAAGCTGGCTCCTTTCAGGATGTTATTTTTGATTTCAGGGACCATGAGGCAGACTGCCAAGATGAGGGCCGAAAAAATGCGGAGGTAGCTGGTATTGATTCCCAGGGAAATCACACCCAAAATCAAGAACTGGTAGAAAATCGCTCCCACCACAATGGTGATAAAACGCTCCGCCATTGTCACATTATCAAACAAAACCTCACCGATGATGAGACTGGCCATGCCGACCACGATGACACCGATACCGCGCGAAACGTCCGCGTAACCCTCCTGCTGGGCGATGAGGGCACCAGCAAGGGCGATGACTCCATTGGAGAGGATCAGACCCATAAGCTCCATACGGCTGGTATGAATGCCAAAACTGCGCGCCATGTCGGGATTGTCACCCGTAGCGATAAAGGCCTGACCCAGGCGGGTATTTAGGAAGAATAGCAGAGCAGAGATGACAGCCACAACTGCCATTAGGCCTAGTATCAATCCATTTGTCTCCCTATCAAAAGGCAGGAGGTCCTGCAAACTCTTGATATTGAGCAAGCCCAGATTGGCTCGCCCCATGATGAAGAGCATAATGGAATGGCAGGAAGACATAACCAGAATCCCCGACAAGAGGGTTGGAATTTTCCCCTTGGTATACAGGAGACCGGTCACAAGCCCTGCCAAACAGCCTGCCAAAACAGCAGCTAAGGTCGCAAGAATCGGGTGGACACCCTGAGTAAGCAAGGTCACAACCACTGCTCCGCCCAAGGGAAAGGAACCCTCTGTCGTCATATCTGGAAAGTTCAAAATACGGAAGGTCATGAAGATACCAAGACCAAGAATGGCCCAAAGCAGGGCCTGGGAAATGGTGGAAAGGATCATAATTCTCTCTAAAATTTCGTTTATTTAATCACGCGGCTTGCTTTTTCAACAATCTCCGCTGGAAGGGTAAGGCCAAGTTCATCAGCTACTTTTTGGTTGACGACAACGGTACCTTGGTTAAAGACTTCAACTGGTGTGTCAGCTGTTTTAGCACCGTCAAGAACCTTGGCAGCCATTTTACCAGTAGCAACACCTAGGTCAAATTGGCTGAGGGTTACAGATGCGATACCGCCACCTTCGACCATATCCTCTACAGAAGTATAGATTGGTTTTTTAGACTTGTTGGCTGCAGAAACGACTGTTGAGAAAGCCGATGCAATGGTATTGTCAACTGGTGTGAAGAAGGCGTCTACCTTGGTTGAGGCAACTTCTACTGTTGAGGCAATTTCGTTTGAAGAAGGAACTGCATACTCGATAACTTCATAGCCTGCTGCCTCAGCTGCCGCCTTAAATTCAGCAACTTGGGCCTTTGAGTTGTCCTCGTTTGATGAGAAGAGAGCACCGATTGTTTTTGCCTCTGGGGTGATTTGTTTAATCAAGTCAATAGTATCTGCTACTGGTGTTTGGTCAGAAACACCAGTGATATTGCCACCAGGATTTTTCAAATCAGCAACCAAGTTGGCACCGACCGGATCTGTTACAGCTCCCATGATGATTGGCAGATCGCTAGTCGCATTAGCCAAGCCTTGGGCTGCTGGTGTCGCAATACCAATCAGCAATTCGTTGCCATTATCGACCAATTTTTTACTCATGGTTTGCACTTGAGATTGGTCGCCTTCAGCATTCATAAAATCAATTTCTAGGTTGACATCCTTATCGTAGCCGCCTTCTTTGAGACCAGCTTCGATTCCTTTGTAAATTTCGTCCAAGGAAGCGTGACTCACATATTGGAGAACTCCGATTTTAACGGTTTGAGATTCCGTCCCAGTCTCTGTTGTGGTCTCTTGTTTATTCTGATTTGAAATCACTACAGCCACAATAATCGCAAAAAATGCAATCAACACACCCATCAATTTTTTATTTTTCATCATAAACCTCTTTCTTATTAAAACAATTGTATCTATTTCGTCAATTCAAGATCTGTAAGCTACGCCATCGTTTCATCATAATGTAATCTCCTTTGTATAGAAAAAGCCCACGCATACTAAAATCGTATGCGAGGGCGTCAATGACGCGGTGCCACCTCACTTATGGGAATTGTCTAGAATCCTCCCATATCTCATCTCCTCTAACAAGGAGTTGCACTGTAAGGTGTGCGGACCGAACTATCATTGTTTTAAGTTCATTTGCATGACTGTTTTGACTGAGTACTTTGTTAGCTCTCCTTGCTATACCGCCAGTATAAGCTGCGTCGACCTGCCTCGTACTCAGCCAAAACAGTCTACGCAAAGTATGTTATGCCAAACAATCATTTGTGCACCTAAGTCTGAAGACAGACAATTCTGCACATCAGCCCATTTCATAAAACTCCGCCACCTGTTCCCAGCACCACAGGCTCCCTGAAGACTTCTGCTTTACTACTTCTTCTGATTACATACGATTATAGATGGTCTTGGAGGATTTGTCAAGGATTTTGAACAAATTTTCTGAAAATTCCTTAACATGTTGTCAGCCCCCAAAATATGCTATACTAGAAAAAGCTAGATTCTAGGAAGAGAAAGAGGTCTACCATGTCTTTTGACGGATTTTTTTTACATCACATGACGGCTGAGTTAAGGGCTAACTTAGAAGGTGGGCGGATTCAGAAAATCAACCAGCCCTTTGAACAGGAGATTGTCCTCAACATCCGCAGCAACCGTCAGAGCCATAAGCTGCTCCTGTCTGCCCATTCGGTTTTCGGACGAGTTCAGCTGACCCAGTCGGACTTTACCAATCCAAAAGTGCCTAATACCTTTACCATGATTCTGCGAAAATACTTGCAGGGTGCCATTATCGAGGAGATTCGTCAGTTGGACAATGACCGCATTTTAGAATTTTCGGTGTCCAACAAGGACGAGATTGGCGACCATATCCAAGCTACCTTGATGGTGGAAATCATGGGCAAGCACAGCAATATCATCTTGGTGGATAAGTCTGAGCAGCGAATTATCGAGGCTATCAAGCACGTTGGTTTCTCGCAAAACTCCTACCGAACCATCTTGCCAGGTTCCACCTACATTCGTCCACCAGAGACGCATTCTCTCAATCCTTATACGGTGTCTGATGAGAAATTATTTGAAATCCTATCGACTCAAGAACTGAGTCCAAAAAATCTCCAACAGGTCTTTCAAGGTTTGGGGCGGGATACGGCTTCTGAACTGGCCAAACATTTGCAGACAGACCGCCTGAAGAACTTCCATGCCTTTTTTGACCAAGCTACACAGCCTACCCTAACGGACAAGTCCTATGCTGCTCTGCCATTTGCCAATAGCCCTGAAAACCAGCCACACTTTGAGAGCCTGAGCAGTCTGCTGGACTTCTACTATCAGGACAAGGCGGAGCGGGATCGGGTGGCCCAGCAGGCCAATGAGCTGATCAAGCGGGTGGCCAGTGAGTTGGAGAAGAATCGCAAAAAGTTGGTCAAACAGGAGCAGGAATTGGCGGATACGGAAGGTGCGGAGTTGGTGCGGCAAAAGGGAGAGCTCTTGACCACCTATCTGCATCAGGTGCCCAATGACCAACCGAGTGTACGGTTGGACAACTACTATACGGGCGAGGAGCTAGAAATTGAGTTGGACGTGGCTCTTACTCCTAGCCAGAATGCCCAACGTTACTTCAAGAAATACCAGAAACTCAAGGAGGCGGTCAAGCACTTGACCAGCTTGATTGAGGAGACCAAGGCGACCATTGTCTATCTGGAGTCCGTTGATACCATGCTAGGACAGGCGAGTCTGGCAGAAATCGATGAAATCCGTGAGGAATTGATTGAAACAGGCTACCTCAAACGCCGTCATCGTGAGAAAATCCATAAACGCCAGAAACCTGAGCGATACTTGGCGACGGACGGGAAGACCATTATTCTGGTCGGAAAAAATAACCTGCAAAATGATGAATTGACCTTCAAAATGGCCAAGAAAGGCGAACTTTGGTTCCATGCCAAAGACATTCCTGGCAGCCATGTGGTCATCACAGACAACTTGGACCCAAGCGACGAGGTCAAGACAGACGCAGCTGAGTTGGCCGCCTACTTCTCCAAGGCCAGACATTCCAATCTGGTTCAAGTCGATATGATTGAAGCCAAGAAACTCCATAAGCCGACAGGTGGCAAGCCAGGTTTTGTGACCTACCGTGGTCAGAAGACCCTCCGTGTCACCCCAACAGAAGAGAAAATAAAAAGCATGAAAATCTGATGATTTTCATGCTTTTTAAAACCTGTGTTCACAAGCAAAGTATATTTAGAAAAGAGATAGTTTTTTACAAATCAAGGCTGTTTTTTGATGTAATACTGACTGTATTTCGAGAAAAACGAACGCTGAGTGGCAGAAAACTAGCCTTAGCTAAAGATGTTGAGCTGTGAATACAGTTTTTATTTTATTTCGGAAACTTCACCTTCATCACAGTTCCCTGACCTAACTGGCTTTGGACGTGGATGGTAGCGCCGTGGACTTGAAGGGCGTGTTTGACAATGGAGAGACCGAGACCAGTACCGCCCACTTGTTTGGAACGGCTCTTGTCGGCCCGATAAAAGCGCTCAAACATGCGTTCCTGGTCTATCGGTGAGATGCCCAGACCAGTATCTTCTACAACCAGGCTAATAGCCTCATCTGTCTGACTGAGGCTAACATGGACCTGTCCATGCTCGGTATTGTATTTAATGGCATTGTCACACAGATTAAAAATAATAGACTGGAGTAGGACAGGATTTCCATGATAGGAAATCTGGGGACCCGTAAAGCTCAAAGCGACATTTTTCTGCACCGCCTTGTCTTCCAGACCAGCCAAAACCTGCTGGACCAGGTCAGTCAATTGCACATCCTCTTTTCGGATATGTCTACCTTCATCCAACTGGGCCAATTGGAGAATATCCTCTACCAGTTGAATCATGCGCTGGGATTCCTGGTGAATCTTCTCGGCAAAGACGACAACATCATCTGGCGAGGCAATGCGCGACTGCAGGATTTCAGAATAGCCAGATAGAATGTGGAGCGGTGTCCGCAATTCGTGGGAAACCGTCGCTGTAAACTCCCTCCGCAATTTTTCCAGATAATACTGCTCGGTCACATCGAAAAAGAGAAGAACGGCCCCTGATTGCTGCTGCTCCGACCAAATCGGACGTCCGATGACCTTGTATTGGTGGTCCTGCAATTCGACAATTGTATCTGTTTTCTGACCATCCAGTAACTCCGTCAGCAAGTCCTTCAAGGCCGATTGGCGCTGAAAAATAGCAATGGGTCTGGAGAGGGCTGACTCTTCCAATTCTAAAAGATTACGAGCCGCCTCATTGTAGATGACTAACCGGCCCTGGTTATCAACGATGACTAACCCCTCCTTCATCTTGGAAATGATAGTATCAAATTCATCCTGTTTCTGCCGCAGGAGACTCTCTTTTTCAGCCAATTGAGACTGGTGAAAATCCAGTCGCTTGAGCAGGGGATGCAATTCCTTATAAACATCATTTTTCAAGGGTCGCTCTAAGTCAATGGTTTCCAAGGGCCGGAGTAATTTTTGAGCCGTGTATTTGGCAAGGACGTAGGAAGTCAGAAGCGACACAAACCCCAAGACGGCAAACCAGGGAAACATCTGCTGCATCAAATCAAAGACCGTACTGTGGGAAACTGCAAGACGGACGATACTGCCGTCTTGCAAGAGCCGTGCCGAGTAAATGAGGGTTTCAGACAGGGTACTAGAATACCTGACCCTCTGGCCGATTCCATTTTTTTTAGCCTGAATGACTTCTTCGCGCTGGCTGTGATTGTCCATTTGTGAGGCATCATTTTCGGAGTCATAGATGACACTGCCGTCAGGAGCTATCCAGGTAAAACGGTATTCACCAGGAGCAATGTGCTGCAGATAGTCTATGCCTTCATTTTCAACCGCCTCTGCCACCAACTGGGTTTCTTGAACTAAATGATCGACCAATTGACCGTTAAAATAATTATAAAGGTAGACCTGGACAGTGAGGATAGTCAGTAAAAAGACCCCCATAGCTGTCATAAATACTGCTTGAAAAATCCGTTTAGTCATGGTCTTGCTCCAAGAGATAGCCTACTCCACGTACTGTTTTGACCAGGTGACCGGCTTGGCCCAATTTTTGGCGCAGGGTTCCCACATGGACATCGACCGTCCGCGTCTCGCCCATAAAATCTTGTCCCCAGACCTTGTCCAAGAGTTCCTGACGGGTAAAGACTTTTTGAGGCGACCGCATGAAGAGGTGCAGTAATTCAAATTCTTTCAAGGTCAATTCAACCTTGCTGTCTTGGACATAGACCTTGTGACTGGCTAGATTGATACGAATCGTGGCAAAGGCAAGCTCTTGCTCCTCCTGCTTTTGAGTCCTGCGCAAAACAGCCTTAATACGGGAAATCATTTCCATCATACCAAAGGGCTTGACCAGGTAATCATCAGCCCCCATGTCCAAACTCTGAACCTTGTCAATCTCAGTCCCCTTGGCCGTTGCCATAATGACGGGTATAGCCAGCCACCTGGTCTGCCTACGCAGATCCTGGAGGACTGAAATTCCGTCCTGGCCTGGCATCATAACATCCAAGACCACTAAATCAGGACTTGCTTCCTCCAATCCTTCCCAAAAACTAGCAGCCTCTGGAAAACCCTTAGCCTCAAAACCAGCAGTCTTGAGGCTATAGATCATCAATTCACGAATGGCATCATCATCTTCTACACAGTAGATCATTTTCTTACCCTTCTAATTGACCCGTGATAGAAAATTGTACCCACTTGGCAATATTGACGGCGTGATCACCGATGCGCTCCAGGTACTTGGCAATCATCAAGAGGTCAATGGCCTGGTCACCATTTGCAGAGTGGCTCCCGATATATGTGGCCAGTTTTTCTTTTATTGTACCAAAATATTGGTCAACTGTATCGTCTTTTGCAACGACTTGGCTGGCCAAATCGTGACTTTCTTTGATAAAGGCATCCAGGGCACCCACCACCATCTGACTGACCTGCTCTGCCATTTTCTTAACCAAAGGAATCTCTTCCACCAGGTCAATGGGATTGTTGCGAATCAGGTCCGCCACTTCAGAGGATTGGGCGCCGATGCGCTTCATGTCATAGACCATTTTAAGGGCGGATGAAATGGTGCGCAGGTCCCGAGCAACTGGTTGCTGGCGCAGGAGCAATTTGAGGCAACGGGCTTCGATATCCCGCTCTAGCTCCTCAATCTGCTGGTAGGTCTGCTGGATTTTTTCGTAGTTCAACTGCTCTGGCCCATTGAGACCGTCGGCAGAGCCTGCGATAATCTCCTCACAGAGACCACCCATGTAGACCATGTCCTTTTGCAATTCTTCTAATTGGCTTTCAAAACGTGAACGCATTAACCAAACCTCCCTGTGATATAGTCTTCCGTACGTGGATCTTTTGGCATACTAAAGAGACTGCTTGTCTTGTCAAATTCAACGACCTCACCCAAGAGGAAAAAGGCAGTCTGGTCAGACACCCGCAAGGCCTGTTGCATATTATGGGTGACCATGACAATAGTATAGTCCTTCTTCAATTCCAGCACCAATTCTTCTATCTTGGCGGTTGAAATCGGGTCGAGAGCTGACGTCGGCTCGTCCATCAAGAGAACTTCCGGCTCGATAGCCAGGGCACGGGCAATACAGAGACGCTGCTGCTGACCGCCCGACAAGCCCAGAGCAGACTTATTGAGGCGGTCCTTGACCTCATCCCAGATAGCTGCCTGACGAAGAGAACGCTCGACAATCTTATCCAGTTCCAGCTTATTACGAATGCCGTGGGTACGAGGTCCGTAGGCCACATTATCATAAATGCTCATTGGAAAAGGGTTTGGTTTTTGAAAAACCATTCCAACCTTCTTACGGAGAACTGTCGTCTTCATCTCCGCATAAATATCTTCTTGGTCCAGCAGAACTTTGCCCGTTAAACGGCAGTTCTTGACCAAATCATTCATACGGTTCAGACTTTTTAAGAGGGTTGATTTCCCGCAACCAGAAGGCCCGATAAAGGCTGTAATCTGATTGCCTAGAATTTCTAAATTGATATTCTTCAAAGCCTGAAAATCCCCGTAGAAGAGATCCAGACCTTGGATACTTAGTTTACTCATTTCTATTTCTTCCTAATTTTACTGCAATCCATTCAGACAAGAGGTTCATGACAATGACCAGAATCAAGAGAATGACAGCTGTTGCGTAGGTCTGATTGACATAAATGCCTTCACCCGAAATCAAATACATGTGGACAGCCAGGGTCCTACCTGAGCTGGTGAGATTGGTCGCCACTTCTGCTACTGTCCCTGCTGTGAAGATCAAGGCTGCTGACTCACCGATAACCCGGCCCAGGGCCAATACGACACCTGAAAAAATTCCCGGTAAGGCAGAGGGCAAAACCACCTGAAATATGGTCCGCAATTTACCAGCACCAAGGGCAAAACTTCCTTCCCGATAGCCATCTTCAACGGACAAGAGAGCCTCCTCGGTTGTCCGCATAATCAAGGGCAGAATCATGATACTAAGGGTCATAGCCCCTGCAATGATTGACAGGCCCAAGCCAAGGAATTTGACAAAGAAGAGGGCGCCAAACAAACCATAGATGATAGACGGAATCCCTGATAGTGTCTCCGTTGCCAAGCGAACAATGGTCACTAGGGGATTGTCCGGCTGGGCATACTCTGTTAGGTAGATAGAGGCTCCAATCCCGACTGGCAAGGCAATCAAGAGGGCCAGAAGAGCCATCAAAACAGTGTTGAGAAGGGCTGGTAGCATGGACACGTTGGTTGAATTGTAGGTCCATGAAAAGAGCTCCAGATTGAGATAGGGCAAGCCCTTGATCAAAATATAGAGAACGATAAAGCTGGTTGCAAGGCCTGCCAGACCAGCCGCTAGAAATACCAACCACCTCAAGATAAGAGAGGTCCGGTCAGTCGAAGCTTGGTGTTTTACTAATGACATCCTAGGCCTCCTTCTTATTCATGCTATAGAAGAGCAAGTTAATGAGTAATATAAAGACAAAGAGCACAACTGCAGTTCCAATCAGGGCCTCACGGTGGAGATCCGTTGAATAACCCATTTCCATAACAATGTTGGTCGTCAGCGTCCGTACTCCCGAAGTCAAGGAACTTGGTATCAGGGCCTGGTTACCAGCCACCATGATAACTGCCATGGTTTCTCCCATTGCACGACCAAGACCCAGAATAACACTGGCCATAATCCCCCGCCTTGCTGCTGGCAGGATAATAAAGAAGATAGACCGTTCATGGGAGGCTCCCAGGGCCAAGCCACCCTGATAATAGGTTTCTGGAACCGCACGTAGGGCTGCCTCAGAGACACTGATAATAGTCGGCAAAATCATGATTCCCAACAAAATGGATGCTGTCAAAACCCCCATCCCGTGACCACCGACATTGCTACGGATAAAAGGCACCAAGACCACTAAACCAAAGAAACCATAAACAACTGAGGGAATTCCTGCCATGAGGCTGACCGCACGCTTGAAAATTGGATACCATTTTTCTGGACAGAAGAAGGCCAGAAAGACAGCTGTCAGAATACCAATTGGTACACCGAGCACCAGGGCACCAAAGGTCACATAGACGGAGCCCACAATCATCGGCAAGACACCGAAAAGTTGATTAGACGGTCGCCAATCTAAGCCAAACAGGAAATTTCCCCAACCGATTTCTTGGATGGCTGGCAAACCAGCTGAAAATAGAAAGATACAAATAAATACTACGGATAAAACGGAAATGCAGGCAGCCAGAAAAAAGACTGCTTGCATGCCGGTTTCTCGGAACTGACGCATAAACTCCCCTTATTTAGAAATGTAGGTTGACCACTCGGCTTCTTTACCAGTGTAAATATCCTGCACTTCTTGTACTGTCAAACCTGACAATGGATTTTCCTTATTGACAATTACTGCAATACCATCGATGGCAATTGGTGTAGCTGATACACCAGCTGAACTTTCTGAATCCTTCAATTCACGCGATGCCATACCAATATCAGCAGAGCCCTCAATGGCGCTTGTCACACCTGTTGAGGAGTCACTTTGCTGGATTTCCACAGTTACGTCTGGATTGACTGCTTGATAAGCTTCTTTTAATTTTTCCATAACTGGGTTAACAGAGCTTGAACCTGCTACCACGACCTTACCTGATTTTGTCTTAGCCTGGTACGCTGCTTTGGCATCGACTGGGATATAGCCGGATTTTTCAACTACTGCTTGACCATCAGAACTCATAATAAAGCTGATGAAGTCTTGAGCAGCTTCGCTAATAGAATCCTTTGTAACGATATTAAATGGACGGGCAATCTTGTATTCACCAGATTTGATAGTATCAATACTTGGAGCGACACCATCGATTTCCAATGGTTTGCTGTTGCCGTCAAGCGCACCAAGTGAGGCATAGCCGATAGCCGCGGTATCTCCGGTTACTGTCTGTAACATAACCGCTGTAGAGTTGGTTACAATAGCTTGGTTAGTTGTATTGTCCACCTTTTCGCCATTGGCATCCTTAGACTCAATTCCCACCAACTCAATAAAGGCACCACGGGTTCCTGACCCTTCCTCACGGGAAACCACTGTAATAGGCTGGTCTGCTGTGTCCTTAGCAGCCTGACCACAGGCAGTCAGAAGGCCGACACTGGCCAAACCAAGAACAGCAAATTTTGTAAGACGATTCGTTAAAGACATAATCAATTCTCCTTTTTGTTATGACTCTATCTTACACCGTCAATATCAAATCTATTAGAGGGCTTTTGTAAAGTTTGTAACCGCCCAATAACAAGGTATCTATCTACTCACTCCCTCCTCCAGTATACTGTTAGAAAAACAAAACTGGAGGAT
>NZ_JBIMJO010000004.1:0-124049 GCF_043674095.1 Streptococcus sp. A25 | reverse complement strand
ACTGGAGTTGGATTCTCTGGTGTAGCAGGAATTTCAGGGATCCAGTTAGCGACTTTCTTGTACACATAAGTGATTTCAGTTGTCTTACCACCTTCAACAGTACCTGTTTCAGAACCAATTGTCTTAGATGGAATCAAGACATAACGTGAACCATCTTCGCCAATAATCTCAGTTGGTTTGTTATCTGTTGTGTCATATGACTTACCTGCTGGAGCGTTTGTTTCATCGTTAACAGGTGTCTTAATAGGCGTACCATCTTCCGTCACATAGTTAACAACAACATTACCGTTTTGTACGTAAGGGATTGGTGTATCCTTACCTGACTCGTCTGGAGTTGGTGGTACATAACCCTTAGATGGATCTTCTGGATCTACCGGTGTCAATGGAGTGTTGTCCTTAGGATCTACTGGTGTGAAACCTGGTACATGTGGAATTGACGGAACTTCACCATCTGGGTAAGGTGATGTTGGATCGATTGGCTTATCTGGGTTCGTTGGGTCGAATGGATAAGGGATCACTGGGTTAACTGGAGTTGGATTCTCTGGTGTAGCAGGAATTTCAGGGATCCAGTTAGCGACTTTCTTGTACACATAAGTGATTTCTGTTGTCTTACCACCTTCAACTGTACCTGTTTCAGAACCAATTGTCTTAGATGGGATCAAGACATAACGTGAACCATCTTCTGTAACAATCTCAGTTGGTTTGTTATCTGTTGTGTCATAAGACTTGCCTGCTGGAGCATCTGTTTCGTCTTTAACAGGTTTCTTAATTTCTGTACCATCTTCAGTCACATAGTTCACCACAACGTTACCATTTTGAACATAAGGGATTGGTGTGTCGATACCTGACTCGTCTGGAGTTGGTGGCACATAGCCCTTGCTTGGATCTGTTGGATCAACTGGTTTCAATGGTTCGTTGGTCTTCGGATCTATTGGTGTGTAGCCTGGAACATGTGGAATAGATGGAACTTCACCGTCTGGGTAAGGTGTTGTTGGATCAATTGGCTTATCTGGATTCTCAGGATCGAATGGATATGGAACTTTTGGTTCTTCTCCTGCTGGTACACCTGGAATTTGTGGAATCCAGGTAGCGACTTTCTTATACACATAAGTGATCTCAGTTGTCTTACCACCTTCAACTGTACCTGTTTCAGAACCAATTGTCTTAGATGGGATCAAGACATAACGTGAACCATCTTCTGTAACAATCTCAGTTGGTTTGTTATCTGTTGTGTCATAAGACTTGCCTGCTGGAGCATCTGTTTCGTCTTTAACAGGTTTCTTAATTTCTGTACCATCTTCAGTCACATAGTTCACCACAACGTTACCATTTTGAACATAAGGGATTGGTGTGTCGATACCTGACTCGTCTGGAGTTGGTGGCACATAGCCCTTGCTTGGATCTGTTGGATCAACTGGTTTCAATGGTTCGTTGGTCTTCGGATCTATTGGTGTGTAGCCTGGAACATGTGGAATTGATGGAACTTCACCGTCTGGGTAAGGTGTTGTTGGATCAATTGGCTTATCTGGATTCTCAGGATCGAATGGATATGGAACTTTTGGTTCTTCTCCTGCTGGTACACCTGGAATTTGTGGAATCCAGGTAGCGACTTTCTTATACACATAAGTGATCTCAGTTGTCTTACCACCTTCAACTGTACCTGTTTCAGAACCAATTGTCTTAGATGGGATCAAGACATAACGTGAACCATCTTCTGTAACAATCTCAGTTGGTTTGTTATCTGTTGTTGTGTAAGACTTACCTGGTTCAGCGTTTTCTTCATCTGTTACAGTAGCCTTGATCACTGTTCCATCTTCTGTGATGTAGTGAACGATAACATTTCCAGCTTTTTCGTAAACGTATTGAACAGTTGTTGTACCTTCTACAACTTTACCTGTTGTTGAAGCTGAAGTGTCTTTCACTTCTTTGTAGTAGTAAACTGTACCGTCTGCTGTTGTGATGGTGTTTGGTTTGTGGTCTTCATCAGTGTTGTATGCTGTACCTGTTGATGTTGATGGGGTATCAACCTCTTTAGTATCGACAGCTTCACCTGAGTCAGATAGACCTGAAATCAAGTTACCTTCTGTATCGTAGTACTCAACTACAACGTCACCTTTCACTTCTTCGTATACGTAAGTGATTGATGTTGTACCTTCTACAACGTCACCAGTCTCGTTACCTTTTGTAAGAGTTGGCACGATACGGTATGTCTTACCGTCTTCTGTTGTAATTGTAGTTGGTTTGTGGTCTGTTGTGTCGTACGGTGTACCTGTTGATGTAGATGGTGTATCTTCAACTGGTTGCTTGATCACTGTACCGTCAGTTGTGATGTAGTTGACAACAACGCTACCTTTAACTTCTTCGTAAACGTAAGTGATTTCTTTTGTTGTACCAGCTACAACTGTACCTGTTTCTGAATCAACACCTGTTGCAGTACCGTTACCAGCTGCAGTCAAGTTTCCTGATTCTGAAACTGTACCAACTGGGAAATCACCTGCTTTTTCTTTTTCAACTAGACGATAAGTTTTACCATCTTCTGTTGTGATAGTTGATGGCTTGTTGTCTGTTGTGCTGTACTCTGTTCCAGCTTTTTCGTTTGTTTCATCTGCTACTGGTGCTTGAATTGGGTTACCATCTGTGTCTACATAGTTAACGTTAACAGATCCAGCTTTTTCATAAACGTACTGAACAGTTGTTGTACCTTCTACAACAGTACCATCTTCAGCTGCTGAAGTTGATTTCACTTCTTTGTAGTAGTAAACTGTACCGTCTGCTGCTGTGATTGTTGCTGGTTTTTGATCCAAGGTGTTGTATGGTGTACCTGTTGATGATGTTGGTGTATCAACTACAGTTGTAGCGATGACATTACCATCTGTATCGTAGTACTCAACTACAACGTCACCTTTCACTTCTTCGTAAACGTAAGTGATTTCTTTTGTTGTACCTGCTTCAACTGTACCTGTTACTGAATCAACACCTGTTGCAGTACCGTTGCCAGCTGCTGTCAAGTTGTTATCATCTGAAACTGTACCTACGTTGTAAGTTCCTGCTGGAACAAGGCGATACAATTTGCCATCTGCAGTAGCAATTGTTTCAGGTTTGTTATCAACAAGAGTGTCATAGTCTGAACCTGGTTTACCATCCGTCACATCCGCAACTGGGGCAATTAGTGGGTTACCATCTGTATCTACATAGTTAACATTAACGCTACCAGCTTTTTCGTAGATGTAAGTAACTTCAGTTGTACCTTCTACAACTTTACCAGTTTCGTTATCACCAGCTTTAACTTCTTTGTAGTAGTAGACATCTCCAGTTTCGTCGTTAACGATTTTTTCTGGTTTGTTATCAGTTGTATCGTAGTCTGTACCTGTGTCAGACGTTGGTGTATCCGTTACATCAGATGCAATTGTGTTGCCTTCAGTATCAACGTAATGAACAATAACATCACCTTCAACCAACTCATAAACATAAGTAATCTCTGTTGTTCCGACAACAACGTCACCTTTTTCGTTACCCTGTGTCGCTGCTGGAACAAGGCGGTAAACTTTACCATCAGCTGTTGTGATGGTGTTTGGTTTAAGGTCTGTTGTATCGTATGGAGTACCTGTTGAGCTTTCTGGTGTATCTGTTACTGTGCTTGCTGTTGTTGTACCTGCATCTGTTGTACCTGAGATTGGATTACCATCTTGGTCAACGTAATGAACAATAACGTCACCTTTAACTTCTTTGTAGACATAAGTTACTTCTTTAGTTACACCTGCTTCTACAGTACCAGTTTCATCACCAACTGTAGATGCTGGAACCAACTCATAAGTTTTACCGTCAGAAGTAGTGATCGTTGTTGGTTTCAAGTCAGTTGTATCGTATGTAGAACCTGGTTTACCATCTTTGGTATCATCAACTGTGCTTGCTGTTGTAGCTCCAGTATTTGTTGTACCTGAAAGTGGAGTACCATCTTCAGTGATGTAGTTTACAATTACACTACCAGCTTTTTCGTAGACATAAGTTAATTGTTTAACCGTATCTGTTTTAATTGTTCCAGTTTCTGCATCAATTTTCTCATTTGCACGATAGTCTGTGTCAGTGGTGTCATCTACAACTGGGTGAAGGTTTGCAGCTGTGGTATCAATTTCTTTGTAGTAGTAAACTGTACCGTCAGCAGCAGTGATACTTTCGTAACGAACTGATGTTGTATCGTAAGCTGAATTTGTATCGCCATGATCTACAATAACATTTTTATCAGCAACTGCAGAACCATCTTTAGCAGTAAAGTCTGTAAGAACTGTACCATCTGATGTTACGTAATGAACTTCAACGCCACCTTTTTCAGCATACCAGTAACGTACGTGTTGTTCATTCTTCAGGTTGTTGTTTGGCATACTCATTTCAAGTCCACCAACATCCCAAGCTGTTTTTCCTGCTTCACTATCAGTTAAACGAGTTTCGTCCGAAGCTGTGTGGTAGTTCCAACCATAATACCAAACAGATTCAGGAGCTTCATTCATATTAGCCTTGTCCCAAGGACCTGTTTCAACTCTAATAGTGTCTGTAGTAAATGGAGTTTCTGTTCCGTATCCAGGGAAAATCTCATCTTTACCATTTACTTTTCTCTGCGGAGCATCAACATGCCATTTAAGTGGTGTCAAGATATTACCAGCTGCATCAACATAGTTACCATCTGCATCTGTTTTATAAACTTTAAGATGATTAACCGTATAAAGATCCCCGTTAACATCTGTTACCATAGTATCAGTTGCTTTAGCTACAGAGATATTTTTCCCATTCGGAACGTTTATCGTTGTTTTATCATCACTTAAAGTACCTAAAACATCTCCGTTTTTGTCTAATACTTGAACGATTGTATTTTCAAGAACTAACTTATTAGCTTCATAGAACTTCTCTTCAAATAATCCTTCTTTTGTATTTTTATTACCCGGAGCAATAACTTCTGACGTAAACATTAGTTTGAAATAATCTTTTAAATCAGCAATAGTAGCTTTTTCCATGTTATTTTTGTAGAAGTTTGCCCAATTTGGGTTTTGTGGATCTAGCATATACATTTGATACTGAAGAGAACCATCTTCATCAGTAATTGTTAATAAACGAGCTTCGTTATAATTTCCACGAAGAACAACCCACTGAGCTCCTTTAGTATAATCTGACGCTAAAATTCCTGATGTTACCGTTGGAAGTTCTGAAGAAATTAATTCATAGTTATTAAAGTCAATTGGACCAGCTATGTGGAACTTATCACCAGCCAAACCATCTTTTTGAGTATACTTAGCTAGCATTTCTCGTGGACGATCAGTATCTGCATTTTCTTTTACATAGTAAGTTGTTGTTTGTGTCGTTGTACCTGGTACAAGCGCAGCTGAGCTATTATATTTAGTTCCTACCTTAGCTGTTTCTAATTTGTTATATAGATGTGTATTTTGATTAGTACCATTTGTGTTAGAAATCGAAAGATTACGAGTAGTTCCTCCTGTTGTTTGAACAGTGTAAAGAAAACTATAAGTAGTATTGTGTTCTTTATTTCCTTCAAGAACTTTCAATTCATCAAAGTTGTTTTTTACGCCAGGTTTCAATTGAATAGTATTAACAACGTTATCTCCGTTGGCTGTTTTTTCTACCAATTTTGCATAAACGACATCATTCGCTTCACGCTCAGCCTTATCGGTTGAAACTGAGAAAGTGATATAGTAGTTTTTGCCTACCCAGTCATTGAAGTTATTACCATCGCCATAACCATTTATGGTATCAAGATTATAGATCAAGAAAGTATCACGATTGGCATCTTGGTCACCTGAATAACCTGCTGGATAGTTTTTATCAGCTTCTTGAATAGTAGCGGGTTGATCAGCTACTGGCAGACCTGAATTTGCTGCTTTTACTGGATCTGGTATTTCCCAAACACCTTGTTGCGCATAAGCAACTGAATTTGGATTAGTAACATCAAGTGAAGTCGTAGTTGTAGCTGAAGTTGTTGTATTCATCAAGGCTACAATGTCACCATTTGGATAATACTTACGCAATTCCAAGGCCAAGGCTTCAACGTTTGTGCGTACTGCATCGATCTGAGCGTTTACTTGTACAAGAGTTGCTACTGAATCGTTCAAGACTGTAGTCGCTTCTGTTACAGTTAATTTAGTCGCTGCAGCAGCTGCTTTCAATGCAGTGTTGTCACTATCGGATGCCGCCACAAGACGTTCTGCTTC
This sequence comes from Streptococcus sp. A25, assembly GCF_043674095.1. Lineage (NCBI taxonomy): Bacteria > Bacillati > Bacillota > Bacilli > Lactobacillales > Streptococcaceae > Streptococcus > Streptococcus sp. A25. The sequence goes on along the minus strand of NZ_JBIMJO010000004.1, from coordinate 117,834 downwards.
GTTAGCCAATACCTCTGCTTCTGAAGTAACTTGCTCAAGGACAACTTTCGCTTCTTCAGCAGTCACAGGTGCTGCTACTTCTGTAGCGTCAGCTGGTGTTTCAGTTGCAGCTTCAGTTGTCGTTGCAGGTGCTTCTGTTGTTGGAGCTGCTACTTCAGCTTTTTTAACCAATTGAACAGTAACAAGATTTTCAGCGCCCTCGGTAACAACTTGGGTTACAGTTGTCGCTTGACCTTGCGCCAACTCATAACCAGCAGGTACTTCGACTGCTACTTCAACGCTAGTTGATGCAACTGCTTCTGTCGTCGTAACGGTAGCTGTTTTCACACCAGCGTTGACAAGTGTGCCGTCTTCCAAGACATAGTTAACCACGTAATTGATAGTTGCTGTCCGCTCAGCTGGCGTAACAGTTTCCGTCGTAAGTGCTGGTGTCGTGTCGGTTGTCGCTGGACTTTGAATGCTACTTGTGACAGTAGTGTCAGCAACAAGCTCTTCTGCTTGTACAGCTTGAGCGCCAGTTGCCAATGTCAAACCTAGCAAAACACTCGCCGCACCGAAATGATAAGTACGAATTGAGAAACGTTGTCTCGCTCCATACCAGTCGAATGATTTCTTGCGTTTCATTATGAAATGCCCTCCAAATTTTCTATGAAACAATGAATTAAGCTACTGTTTCAAATGCTGTAATTATACCCTATTCCTCCTTAAAAAGCAAGGAGAATACTCCAATACACACTCGAATTTACCTAATTTTTTCATATAACATCCAACTTGTTGTTAAAAAAAGGTTACACACTTATTTAATATAGTGACTGCTCTTCACCAAACAAAATGGTAATCGAAGCAAGAAATGTTACTAATTACCACGGCACCATTGTCAATGAAGCGAGGCTTAAAATGCCATTTTCAAGCAATCTAAATATTCAGCTATATTACTAGTAGAAATTTGCTGATCGCGATAAAAGATATCTAGACTAAAGTCTGAATGGGGGAGTCGATTGGAGCAGTAAAGAAAGCACTGAATCTGCTTGATAGAATCATCATAGGAATAGAAGGTTACATGCTGATAGAAGCGGCGTTTGTCATCTCGATGTCTGTGTTCAGCATTGCCATTATGTTTCGGATTCTGAGGTCGAATGATTCTGTGCTCTATGCCAAGCTTCTAACAGAGTACATCTAGCAGATGAACTTGTGATGAACGTGTACAGGTCATATATATCAAAAAAGAGAGAACGCTTGTGTCTATCCCCAGATAAAATGAATAGTTAAAAATGTTTGTACTTTAAAAAGGTATGCTTCCCTAAATTCTAAGGGAGTCATACCTTTATCGAAACCTCAAAAAGTAATGATGTGATTTTGGTGTGAATTTTGCTAAAAAATCAATCGAGTAGGGACTAAGACTAGTCCCTCTCACACCACCGTGCGTGCCGTTCGGCACACGGCGGTTCAACTAACTTTTAACGCATGTCGTTTTAGATGATAGTCTAGGCAAGAAATGATTGAATAGATACCTTGTTATGGGGCGGTTACGATAGTCAGGCTTGGGAGTCGCTATTGGGTTCACCGGTAGCGGGTGCCCGCAGAGGACTTTCACCTCAGATGTACGACATGCCCGTCGTACTAAAAACAAGTTGGCACAAGACCAACTTGTTTATGATTATGGGTTAAAAATCGACGTCTTGAAGTCATCCGTTATGTTCATCAGAGCCTGATAAACTTTTACCTTAAGAGCATGCACACGACTGAGGTTGACGTTATTGGTTGAATAGAAAATTCGTCCATTTGTGTCTGCCTCCATTGCCTCCTCCATCAAAGTTTGGAGTTGGGCATAGGTCGTTACTGTCACTTCTTTTGTAGAGTTAGCAACACCTAGTTCATACTGCATGGTAAATGGCTTGAGTTTTCCTGCTTCTGCTTTTTCAACACGCTCCGCAAACATGGCTTTCTTGAATTCTTCCCATGTTGTAAATTGACCCTTAAAGACTTGGTTCAAGACGTGCGTATCAGTAATCAGACCTGTATCTTTCTTGTTCCAAGTATCGTAAATGGTTGAGCCTTGGCTCATAGCATAGTCAGACAATTGACCAGATGCATAAGGGATAAAGCCTTCTGTATAGCCCTTAGCTGCAATCAATTCAAAGGCCATACGACGGAACATGATATCTCCCGGTGAGCCATATGGGTTTGAAAGCGCAGAATAGTTGGCTGCAAACATTGGCACACTGTGGTAACCATTACGTGACCATTCTTTGGTCAAGGTCTTGGCACCACCAGAAGGGCCGAAATATTGACGGTAATCAATGATACTGTTATCAATCAAATCCTCGAAAGTTTTCAAGGAAGCTACTTCTGCATCGGTCAGCTCACGTGCATTATTTCCAGCATGTGTGTTGACACCATTGGTTTGAATATAGTAGTTGTCAATCTTACGGAGCCAATCTTTCTTCAAATCGTCAGATTTTCCAAGAATAGCCATACCTTCCAAGTAATCCAACAAGTAAAGGGCATCAAATTGGTTATGGAAGTAAGCATTGAAGTCCGCTTCATTGCTAAATCGTTCCACCGGATCAGCCACATGGACACGGTTGACTACATCATCTGTGAAGAAGGCATTGAAACCAAGAATCATCTTATCCAGCGAGGAAACGTTTTGTAGCAATCCATCTGCATAAACTTCCATTCCCTGACCGATACGACGACCATAGCCATGGAGATAGGTAGAGCCATCCTGATTGTGGACCATTTCATGGCTATAAAGTGTCGTTCCATAATCACCGAGCATATCATAGGTGATATAGTAAGTTTCTTTTCCGTCTGCATATGCAGTTTTAATAGATGAATGTTCACGATACCACTTGTTAATCGGACCGTAGAAGTCTTGGATAGCATCAACTTCCGCAGTCAAATTACGGTAGGCTTTCTTACCATCAGGACCGAACATCATATAGCCTTCATTGTTAAGAAGACTACCAAAGAGTTTGTCACGGTTGGTCTCGTCAAGAATCTTATACCAGAAATCGGCATTGTCACGTTGGCGTTCAGCTGCCAAATCAACCATCTGACGAACCTTATCACGGTTTTCTGTTGTTGAATAGTCTTCAACATAATGCTCATACGAACCGATTGCCATGGTATTCAGATTACTAATGATGAAAATGTCTTCCTGTGGCAGGGTCAAGAGTGGCAAGAGCATTTGACGGTAAGCCCAGTTTGGATTGGTGATGCGGTCATAGACTGCAAGAGCATACTTGCTGTGTTTTTCTGCCGCATCTTGCTTGGCTGCTTCTGCTACCTGTGATTTACTTTCAACGATATAGGCTTTTGTGGTTTGTTTAAACCATTCATTATCTGTCAAGTTTGGCATGAAAAGTTGACGATAAGACTCGACCAGGTCAAAGACAGATGCCTTCGCGTTTTGTTTGGCCATTGCAGACACAAAAGTGGTTACGTTATTATGGGCCCGAAGAACATCGTAGCCACCATTTCCGATTGCCAAGATCATATCCAGTGCTGATGCGGCATCATTTCCAAAGAAATCTGGCTCGAAAATGGTTAATTCCTTGGTATTCACAGTTCCGTAGTTGATGTCATACCAGCGGTTCAAGTAAGTCAAACCTAGAAGAAAGGCTTCTTTATTATTAAGAATTTTTTCCTTGATATAGGTCTCTGAAGCCTGGCCTTGGCCATTAAGACTAGCAACTAACAATTTACGAACATTGCTTTCTAGGTTTGCCATAACTTTTTCATAGCTGTCTGCAAAATAGAAATCTTTAATGGTTCCTGTTTGAGTATTGGCATCCAATGTTGTTGGATAGCCGATTACTTTCTTCATGGCTTCAGAATCTAGGGTGACAGCAGACAGATTGCTTACCAAGCCGGTAACAAGGGCGCTTCTATCATTCAAGAAGGACTCTGGCGTGTAAATAAAGTCTGTTCCTGAAATGGTATACTCCACTACATGGTTGTTCTTGAAATCTTCTTTATAGGAAACCGCCTTGTAGTCAAGGGTACCATCCGCATAATGAAGCATGATTTTGTTGATGTTTGCCTTCTCAGTATAGGCATCCATCACAAAGGCATCATCCTTCATCGGAACAACATCCAAGAGACGAACGGTATTGAGCTTATCATCGACAGCTATCTTGTTTCCATAGTATACAAGGAGTTCCTTGTTGTAGAATGGAAGGATTTTTTCCATGTTGTAGTAGGCGATTTCATGGTCAGCCTGAGCCTTATCCACGGTTAGATAATCTACTGAATATTGATTGAGATTAAGCGAAACAGAATCATCAATTGTCGCTTGAATTCCCATTGCTTCTACTTTGGCTTGTGCATCTTCATCAGAGATAACAGTAACATTGGTCAAACTATCAGTTGTTGTTGTGAAACCGCCCTTAATCTTACCAGTTGGGTTATCTGGTTGACCGATAATGCTTGTCGTACCAGTCATATCGCTGATAACATTATTCACATTACCACTATATGGAGCATAGGCACCCGTCACTTGGTTGGCACCTGCAATGCCGCCGACAATGGCTGCCGATTCAGTTGTCACAATGGAACCAGTTGCATAAGAATTATAGACACTTCCTGGTACGTCATAAACGAGCATAGTTCTACCGACGATACCACCTGCAAACTGATTAGCATTACCTGGAATAGTAATCGTTGCATCTACTTTCGCATTGCCGACACTTGACATCATACCGTTACCTAAAATACCACCTGTCAAACTTCCGTCTGTACCAGTTGTTTCGATGCTTCCTTTGAAGGTAACATCTTTGATGGTTGTATTCCACGCTGAGTGAATCAAGCCTGAGACATTATGCGGTCCTTTAAGTGACGCTTCTACTGCTACGTTCGTGATAGTTGCATTGTTGGCATTGATTGCAATTGTCGCAAGTGGGTTCTTAGACGTTGTATTTAGACTGGCATTCTTGATGTCCAAGTTTTGAACTTTACCACCGAGGTTATAGAAAAGTGGAGCTTTCAAATTACTGATTGAGAAGGCATAGCCGTCATTTACTCCATCCAAAGTACCGCTAAATCCAGTCACATAAGATGGAATATCTCCAACAGGGACTTCACTTGCGTCCAAATGTGCACCTAGTTTAAAGGTACCGCTTGGATTTGCTTTCATAGCGTCGATCAAGGCTTTGAAGGATGTATAGGTATTGGCATCCGTCGCCATTTTTGGAATGTAGAATTCACGGTTGGCAACGTATTGGGCATCCTTATCTTGAACTAATTCATCAAATGATGAAACTAGTTTGAAGACTGTTTTGCCATCTAACGTAGTTTCTTCAATGCTAGAAACTGGAAGATAGACTTCTTTGAAGCGATCTGAAGTAACTTTAATGAATAATTCATCAGTAGATGTTGGTAGCTCTTCCAAGAATTCTTGACCGATGTAGCTACCATTCTTACGACGGTAAACAGTCACCACATCAATATCCTTGATTTCAATCTTTTTGTAGACCAAATCAAATTTGCGCATGCTTTCAAGAATAGCTTCTTGTTCGGAACTTTGTTCTTGTTCATCTAGGGTGTAGAAGATCTTGGTTTTCACAGTATAGTCTGTATAGAATTCAAGATTTTCTAAGGTAATTTCACCATTTGGATCGTCAATAGCTTGCTCTTTAACCAAAGCACCTGTATTGTCATATAAGAGTGCAACTGCTCTGAGGAAATTAGATGTTTCATCTGTTAACTTGTAGCTGACCGTTGCTGATTTAGCGTCATCATTTTCCACCAAATCTGTGATAATCACTTGTGGTACTTTCTCAACTTTTGTACCACGCGCAATCACTTCATTTACCGGTTGTTTGGTAATTTCTTCGGTAACTGTCGGATTTTCCTGACGAACACCCTTAATGGTTTGATATGTTGTAGTTACTGTCTTAGAACCATTTACTCCGTTGGTCACAACTTTAGTCTTACCAACCAAGAGTGTTGGATCGTCTACATATTCTGTCTCAAATGGTATTTCAACGGTTTCGGTGACTGAATCCGTTCCTTCGATTGGTTTGGTACCTTTGAGAACTTCCTTGGTCGTTGGCTCTTCTGTAACTTTTTCTGTCACAGTTGGATTAGGTTGACGAACGCCTTTGATAGTTTGGTAGGTGGTGGTAATTTCTTTCGTTCCTGCCTTACCTTCAACAACGACTTGTTCTTCATCGGTATACAAATCAGCAGATTCCGTAACCTTGGTTTCAAATGGAACTTCAACGGTTTCGGTGACTGAATCTGTTCCTTCGATTGGTTTGGTACCTTTGAGAACTTCCTTGGTCGTTGGCTTTTCTGTAACTTTTTCTGTCACAGTTGGATTTGGCTGGCGAACACCGTCGATTGTTACATAGGTTGTTGTGATGTCTTTGCTACCATTTTTACCTTCGGTAACAACCTTTTCTTCGCCAACATAGAGGTCAGACGAATCCCTTGTCTTGGTTTCAAATGGGATGTCAACCGTTTCTTTTACAACCTCTGTTCCCTCAACTGGAGTTGGAGTAACAGCTTTCGTACCACGTGCAACTACTTGAGTCACAGGCTGAGTCGTTACATTTTCAGTCACTGTAGGATTTGCTTGGCGAACACCATTTACAAGAGTGTAGGTTGTTGTAACAGTAGCAAGTCCATTTTGACCAGCCGTAATAATTTTTTCTTCACCAACTGGAAGGGTCGCATCGTCTTGGTAGCTGATTTCAAATGGAATGACTTTTGTAGCTGATTCCGTCTGAGTTGTGACTGTATCAGCTTTCTTTGTACCAATGCGAACAATTTCAGTTACTGGTGAGCTTGTCACCGAGCTTGAAACCTGCTCAGACTTGATCAAGACACCGTCAGCATAGTAATTCTTGGTAATTGTCATCCAAACACCGGCTTGCCCAACTTGATCCACATTTCGAGTTCCCTCAGCCAGAGTAGCATCATAGATAATTTGGCTTTCAAAGGGAATGGACTCGCTGTTGGTCGTCGTATCTTCTGTCAAGGCAACTTCTGGTAGTTCATGCGTCGGAGCTGTATCTGGAAGAGCAGTAATTGGTTTTGTACCAATTTTTACGATTTGATTAACAGGAGCTTGGCTAACCGCTTCGGACACAGCCTCAGACTTCACCAAGACATCACCGATAAATGTTTGCTTGGTTTCAATTGTCTTTTGACCTGCTTGTCCAGACTGCACAGACAATCTAGTTCCATCTGGAAGAGTATCATCATAGACTTCCTCAGTTTCAAAGGCAATCGATTCTGTATGCGAAACACCTTTCTCTGTAACTTCCAAGGCTGGATTTTCGTGCGTTGGTGCTGTATCTGGAAGACCAGTTACGATAGACTCTTCAGACTTCTTTGTCCCAATTTCAATAATTTTTGGAGTAGCAGTTTTGGTAATTTCGGATGAAACTTCCTCTTCCTTCAGAACCTGACCGTCTACAAGTGTTTGCTTGATGGTAATGGTCCGCTCGCCATTTTGACCTTCTTGAACAATTTTTTCTGTCCCCTCGGCCAAGGCTGGATTTTCAACCGTTTGAGTCTCAAAGGCTACGATTTCCATCTTTGTGATAGTCTTCTCAGTAATATCAGCTGCTGGTAGCTCATGACTTGGAGCAGTATTTGGAACTTCGGTTACGATTTCTTGGTTCCCATTATCAGCTGGTTTCTCCTCCTCTGCTGGAAGCCCTTCTACCGCCTTGCTATCTTTAAAATAGCCCACATAAACATAGCCTTCAATCTCAGCTGGCGCTGGCAAGGCCTGACCTGCAGAACGTTCCACCGCATGGTTGAATTGAGCCAGAATATGGCTAGTTAATGCTGAACCTGTCGGTGCCAAGAAACTTGCACCCGTTGCGGCAAGAATGATTACTCCCGCAAATTCTTTCTTCCCTTTTTTGCCTAATTTTACAGCAATAATCAGGAGAGATAGACCTGCAACAACCATCGCACTATTTTCCAATACACCTGTTTCAGGTAAGATTTTTGAATCAGAACCTGTAGACACTACAGGACGATAAACCAAATAGTAGGTAGAATCCGTTTCTTGTACCAAACCTGGCAAGTCGCGAATAATCAATTCTTTTTCCGCATCAGTCAATTCTTCTTCGGTCACATAGGTGTAATTGATAGACTGCGCACTGACTGAAGGGGCAGTAGCAATAGAAGTCACAAAAAATAGACTTGCTAGGGTTGCAGAAACAAGTCCAATGGATAATTTACGGAAAGCAAATCGTTCTCGCTTTTCATTAAAAATGTTTTTCATATTTTCTCCAATAATCGCTAATTATACATACAATTATATCGTCTCATAATGGTTCGTACAATTTTTTTGTTTATTTATTTTTCATCTTAAGGACGGCAAATTTCAATTCCGAGTTAGCCACCTATAAGAAATTCTCTCGGTGACTTGTAGCCCAAACATTTTTTGGGATAGTTATTGATCCAATTTTCGATAAAAGCGACTTCTTTCGGGGTCGTTTTTGTGGTTCCTTTCGGCAACCACCGTCGGATAGGCCTACGACTACCTTTTTGGACTTTGGTGTTCTTTGCCACCTTATCCGCTATATACGCCTTTGTATCACGTTTCTGTTCGTAGTGCCACGATGTCGCTATCCCTTCCTCTGATGGTCTTGGTTTCTAGCGTCAGACTTAAAACGGTCTCTCCTCAGACCGTTTTAATCCACTACCTCACGATAGTCAGGCTTGGGAGTCGCTAGCGGGTTCACCGGTAGCGACTCCCCACAGAGGACTTCCACCTCAGATGTACGACGTGCCCGTCGTACAAAGAAAAGTTGAAGACACTCCATCTTCAACTTTTTTCCTTTATCTTGGGCTAATCCCCAGTGTAATGCGTCCCAAACGGCTGATACGGGTCATTTTCCAGGCCGGCGACCATACGATTTCCACCTGGGCATCTTCGATTCCGTCAATGGTTTTTAGAGCCGCAATCAATTCATCCGGCATGGTATCTGCACAGGAGCAACCTGCATCCGTGAAGGTCATGATGACCTTGCATAGACCAGCCTCATCCACAGTGATTTCATAGACCAAACCAAGATTGTAGATATCCAATTCAATTTCTGGATCATAAATGGTTTCCAAAACAGCAATTAGCTGCTCAGACAGCACCTCGGCTCTCTCGTTGAGTTTAATATCCTCTCTCACAAGTCTTCCCCCATTGTTTAGATAATATAATTGTTATTCTACCACAATTTGAAGAAATCTACACCTCTTGGCTAGTTTACAAGGTCCGAATGGTGCCAGATGCACCCTTACCAATTGAAAAGACATACTTATGTCCCTGGGTTAAACTATGGTAAAAGCCTTTCCCCTCATACAATTGAAAGACCTGCATGTCATTGCTATCCTCATCCTTGTAAACATGCTGGTAATAAGGATTGTCCGCAAAAATGGTCTTCAAATAATCATTTTCCACCGGACGAACCAAGCCTTCAATCCGCACGACCTGAAGCAGATAACCATCTTCTGACATGGCTGTCAAAGCGAGACGCGGATCCCCCATTAATTGCTTATAAAAATGAGTTTCGGGACTGGTCATGAAGAAAATCCCATCCTCAGTGGCCGCTGTGATATGAATGTGACGGGCATGCGGATTTCCATCTTGATCCAAGCTCGCAAAAACCCCCAACTTCATCTCTTCCAACAATTGCATGACTTCTTTTAGTTCCATAATGACACCTCTTGAAAACGGATTCTATACCTTGATTATAGCAAAAAACAGATTTATTGTTAAGCCTAACTTAGTGATCCTATCGAGATTTTTAGAGCTTTCAACCACTTAAAAAGGGAGTGGGCTCAACTCGACAAAGCTAAAAAGAATTCGTCAACAAGTCTTTATTTCTTGTTGTTGACCTAAAACGGTCTATCCCCAGACCGTTTTAACCCACCCCGCACAGCTCCAACAGTCAGAGTAGTGACTGTTGGAGCTTGGAGATAAGGCGAACATTGTTCGCATCAGAAAGGTTTGGGAAACCTTTGGAGGTTGGAAATTGAACGAACGGAGTTCGTATCATTCGTTAAGATAGGTTTGGAGCTTTAAACACGAAGTGCTGGGGATTGTTTCACAATCCCAATTTCCCACCTTTCTCAGTTCCCCAAACTGTGAAAGCCAATCAACCCTGCGCTAAGATGTTAACACGAACTAAAGAAAGCGAGCCTAGGCTTGAACCCAGGCTCTTAGTGATTCACGATTATTTCACTTCTACTTTTTCTTTCCAAGGACGGGCTGTTGTAGCTAGAACTCCATTGAGTTCTTCCACGTTACGACGACCTTGGTCTGCCAACCATGCCTTAGCAGCCTCTTCACCTTCTTTGGCAAAGATTGCCACAGCATCTTTCCAAGTTGCACGTCCGCAGAGAACACCGTTGAAGTCTGAACCTGCCTCTTTGGCAAAAACAAGCGTTTCTTGGAAGAGTTTTGCAGATACACCCGCACTGAGGTAGATATATGGCAAATGCGTGCTTTCAGACTGCTCTTTGAAGTAGGCTTTTGCTTCTTCTGCAGTGTAGACTGGCTCTTCTGTTGTGTAGCCTTCCACAAAGTTCATGTTGACAGGTACTTCCACCTTGAGAACGTCAGCGTTATAGCGCGCCTTGCTGAATTCACGCATAGCACCGTTGACCTTGTGCGGTTTGAGGGCAGCATATTCGCGAGAAGTAACGTCCATATCGCTGGCATCGTAAGTCAAGATTTCCACGAAGTAAGGAATATCTTCTGCCAAACACTCGCTACCGATGCGTTCAACCCAAGCGTGTTTGATGTCGTTGATTTCTGGCTTGTCATCCACATCATAGTAGAGCAAGATTTTCACGGCATCTGCACCCAATTCCTTGATCCGTTTTGCTGACCAGTTTGGCAGTAAATCTGGCAAACGACCCGGAGTTGAGGCATCATAACCTGTTTTTTCATAGGCAGCGATAAAGCCACAGTCCGCATGGCGCAATTCTGACGCAGGTACACCATATTCTGCATCCAAAAGGATAGAGCTGGCATAAGGTGTCAGGTCACTTGAAATCACTTTTTTGAAATCAATCAAAATATCGTCGCCGAATTCACCACCACCAGCAGCTGCCGCCAAAAGGCGTTTCAAAGCACCGCGTTGGTCAATAGCAAGAGCCGCAATGACTTGATCACTGTTTGACAAACGTGTCATGTGATCAAACTTAGCTTGCGAAAGTTGTAGTTTTGTCATTAGAATCCTCCTTGGGAAAATGAGATAAACAAAGTTAAGTAGGCTAGCCTAGCGCCTAACAAATTAATAACAAAATAATAAAAGATAAACGAAATGACGAAATTTAGCCGAAGCGCTTCACACCGTCCAGATAGGTCGCTTTGAGCTGACCTTGACCATCCACGACAATGAAATCTGCTGCGCGACCTGGAGCGATTTGACCGCAGACATGGTCAATGTTGACAGACCGTGCTGGTACAAGAGAGGCCATTCTCAAGGCATCAGGCAGGCTGACCAAGTCCCACTCGACCACATTTTGCACCGCTTGGATAAGCTCCAAGATAGAACCAGCCAAGCTACCGCTGTCTTTGAGGCGAGCTGTGCCGTCTTTGACCACGACTTCAAATTCACCCAGACGAGACTCGCCCTCGCCCATACCACCAGCCCGCATACAGTCCGTAATCAAGACCGTTTCCTGCGCTCCTCTGGCTTTGACAACAATTTCAGCTGCTGCAGGGTGGACATGATGGCCGTCACAGATCATTTCTGCGTAGACATCTTTGAGACTAAGCGCAGCGCCCACCATACCCGGTTCACGATGATGAAGACCGCTCATACCGTTGTAGACATGGACAAAGATATTGGCACCTGCATCAACCGCTGCCTGTGCTTGTGCAAAAGTCGCATCCGAATGCGCTAGCGCTGTATGGATTTGCTTGCTATTGGCAAATTCGATAAATTCCTTAACGCCCTCGCGCTCTGGCGCAATGGCAATCTTATTGACCAGACCATTGGAGAGAGTGTACCACTTGTCCAATTTCTCAATAGAGGGATCACTCATGTATTTCGGATTTTGGGCACCCTTGTATTTTTCAGTGAAAAATGGTCCTTCGAGGAAGATTCCTTGAATTTTCGCACCGGTCTCCTCACCAGCATATTTCCCAATGGTTTCACATACTGCATCCAGATTTTCTGTGGAATCTGTCAGGGTTGTTGGAAGCCAAGAGGTCACACCGCAAGCTAACAGACCTTCTGAAATAGTCTTAATCCCCTCAAAGTCATTGTCCATGACATCGTGAGAAGCGTAGCCGTGAATATGCGTATCGACCAATCCCGGTGCAAGGTGATAAGCTGAATGGTCAATGATTTGACCGCCCGTCGGCTCTTCTGTCAAGATTTGACCGAACTGACCGTTTTCTGTAATTTCTAAGTAAGCGTTTTCTATCTCTTGTTCAGCAAGAATAATTGATTTTGCTTTAATATAGGTTGGCATGCTATTCCTCCTATTAAACTGGTTATATCCACTTGTTATTATATTGTATAATGCTTCACTTGTCAAGTAGAAACCGAAAAATCGGTCATTCTTTCCCAAATTTTACAACAAGCAAAAAGAGCTGAGAATATTCCCAGCCCATCTAACTATTCTATATATTGTCGATAAATGCGTGAAGACAGCAGACAAACCACCTCATAATTGATAGTCCCCACATAATCTGCCCAGTCTTGGACGGTGATTTCTCGGTCCCCATCCTGACCAATCAAGGTCACCTTGGTCCCCAGGGGATAAGGTTTTGGTAGACGAATGGTAATCTGATCCATGGAGACACGACCAACAATCGGACAAGGCTGCCCATCAACAAGAACTGAGAATCCCTGCATAGCCCGCAACAGGCCATCTGCATAGCCAATTGGCACCGTCCCGATATACTCGTCCCCCTGGCTCTCGTAGGTCATACCATAACCTATCTTTTGGCCCGCGTCCAAGAGCTTCGTCTGTACCAATTGGGACTCCAATCTCAGGGCCGGCAGAAGAGCATAGGGCAGTTCTAACTCCCGACCGCTTGGGTTGAGGCCATAGAGAGCATCCCCCAGGCGAATCATATTGAAAACAGCATCTGGATGCCAGATACTGGCCGCAGAATTACTAGCATGAATCAAATCCGGCAGGCTTGTCAATTGGTCCAGAATGCTCTGGAAATTTTGCAACTGTTCCTGATAATAGCAATCGTCCGCCTGGTCTGCAGCCGCAAAATGGGTAAAGATACCTTCAAAATCTACATCAGCAGCTGCCAATTCTTCAATCAGTTCAGTGATTTCCTCAACATTCCGAAAACCCAGACGCCCCATACCTGTATCCACCTTGATATGGACAGACAGGCCGTCCAGTTCCAATCCTGCCTCCTGCACCAAGTGCCACCAATCCAGACTAGACACTGTCAGACTAATATTTGTCTGGCGGGCCAGAGGAATGCAGTCGATTGGGACCACACCAAGAATCAAAATTGGATGTTCCAGACCGGCCTGGCGGAGCTCCAAGGCCTCGTCCATATTGGAAACACAGAAGCCATCTGCCTTGGATGACAATTCACGCGCCACTTCCACAGCCCCATGTCCATAGGCACCGGCCTTAACAACCGCAAACTTCTTCGTTCGAGCTGGCAGATTCTCTGTCAGCCTATCAAAGTTGTGACCAATATTGCCCACCTTCACCTTAGCTACTGTGGGCCGATGTATGCTAGCTTTCATCCTCTTCCTCCAAAATGACACTGGCCTGGACAAAATTCCCTGAATGACTGATACTCAGCCAAACTTTACAGGCTACAGGCGATTTTGTGACCACTGGACGCCCCTTCTCATCCGGCAAAATCTCCAAATCCTGAAAACCGATTTTTCCAATCCCCGTTCCCAGGGCCTTGACAAAGGCTTCTTTTGCCGCCCAACGACCAGCCAAAAATTCAACTTGTCTGCGCCCAGACAGGCTCGAAAACCGTTCTCTCTCTGATTCAGTCAGCACCTTTTCTACAAAACGGGGCTTGCCCTCCATTGCTGCCGCAATCGCTGCGATTTCCTGTAAATCTATACCGTGACCAATAATCATTTTCACCTAAAAAATAGAGCGGGGAGGCTACTCATTCCTGCCCCACCACGCTCCTGTTCTGTTTATTCTTTATCTATTCGAAAAGCTGTTACTGTCTTCCGTGACAGTTTTTAAATTTCTTCCCTGAAGCACATGGACATGGTGCATTGCGATCGACACCCTCAAAGGCCTCTTTCGGAACTGCACGAGTCGGTGGGATGATATTCTTAACTGCTGTTGTATGCGCCTCATGCGCTGCACGTTCACGTTCAATATTGTCGTGAATCTGAGCCTTCATCATCAAACGCGTCACATCAAACTCAATCGAACCAATCATGTCATTGAACATGGTAAAGGCTTCTGACTGGTACTCGACAATCGGATTGTTCTGAGCATAACCACGCAGACTAACTGCATTTCGCAATTGATCCAGAGCATCGATATGATCTGTCCATTTATTATCCACTACACGCAAAATCAAGACTTTTTGGAACTCGCGAATACGGTCCTCATCTTTTAATTTGGCAATCTGTGAATCATAAACCGCAATGGCTCTGTCGTACAATTCATCTGCAATTTCCCCATAGCTGAGATCTTCCAAATCAGATAGGCGCAAACTTTCCTCGTCAACCAAATTGGCATGAGCAAATTTGAGAATTGAATCCAAGGCCTCTTCACGACTGAAGCTCTTATGGGAGTCAATCAGGCGCTCAATTGTCCGCTGAATCATAGAGCGAATTTCAGGTCCCAAATCGCGTTCAGCAGTAATCACATCATGGCGTTGGCCGTAGATAATCTCGCGCTGTTCACGCATAACATCATCATACTGAAGGACCTGTTTACGAGAATCGTAGTTGTTTCCTTCGACACGCTTCTGCGCCGCCTCAACCTGACGGGTCAACATGCCAGACTTGATGACAGACTCTTCTTCAGACAAGTTCATCCGCTCCATGAAGGCCTTGATTCGCTCTGAACCAAAGCGTTTCATCAAATCATCTTCCAAGGATAGGTAGAATTGTGATTCACCTGGATCCCCTTGACGACCGGAACGTCCGCGGAGCTGATTATCGATACGGCGGCTCTCATGGCGCTCCGTACCGATAACGCAAAGACCGCCAAGTTCACGCACACCAGGGCCCAACTTGATATCCGTACCACGACCGGCCATGTTGGTGGCAATAGTAACAGCACCACGCTGACCAGCGTTCATGATAATTTGGGCTTCACGGTAGTGGTTCTTAGCATTAAGAACCTCGTGCGGAACCCCTGCAGCCACCAATTTTTGAGAAATCAAGTCAGAGGTCTCAACCGCAACGGTACCGACAAGAACTGGTTGACCTTTTTGGTAACGTTCTTTGACATCACGCACTACAGCATTAAACTTGTATTCCAAGTTTGGATAGAGCAAGTCTTCATGGTCGATACGTTGAATTGGACGGTTGGTTGGGATAGGAATGATGCGGATATTGTAAATTTCTCGGAATTCTTCCTCTTCTGTCTTACCAGTACCCGTCATACCAGACAATTTCTTATACATACGGAAGAGGTTCTGATAGGTGATAGAGGCAGACGTCTTGGATTCATTCTGGACAGGTACACCTTCTTTGGCTTCAATAGCCTGGTGCAGACCGTCAGAATAGCGACGTCCTTCCATGGTACGACCTGTAAATGGATCGATGATCATGACTTCCTGCTCTTCATTGACCAGATAGTCAACATCGTAGGTCATGATATAGTTGGCACGGAGGGCATTGTCCAAGAAGTGGGTAATAGCCACGTTCTCAATATCATAGAGGTTGTCCAGCTTGAAGAATTTCTCAGCCTTGTCAATCCCTGAATCCGCCAAACCAATAGTTTTAGACGGTACATCGATGATATAGTCGTCGCGATCCAAAGATTTGACCAACTTATCCGCCAAGAAATAGAGCTGGTTGGTTTCTGAGCCTTGAGGACCTGAAACGATCAAAGGTGTACGGGCCTCGTCAATCAGGATTGAGTCAACTTCATCGACCAAGGCATAGTTGAGCGGGCGCTGTACCATATCTTCTGCACGCACCACCATATTATCACGAAGGTAGTCGAAACCAATCTCCGAGTTGGTGGAGTAAGTGATATCGCAGTTATAGGCTTCACGCTTTTCAAAAGGTGATTTGGCTGCCAAGTTGATCCCAACCGACAGACCCAACCATGAATAAAGCTCACCCATCTCAGTCGCATCACGAGTAGAAAGGTACTCATTGACCGTTACTACATGTACCCCTTCACCTGTCAGGGCGTTGAGGTAAACCGGCATGGTCGCCGTCAAGGTCTTCCCTTCACCAGTACGCATCTCTGGAACGTCACCATTGTGGAGAACGATACCACCCATGACCTGAACCTTATAAGGATAGAGACCCAGGACACGACGCGCACCCTCACGAACAACGGCAAAGGCTTCATAGAGGAGTTCATCCAAGGTTTCACCTTTGGCAAGGCGGTCCCTAAACTCCTGCGTCTTGGCCTGCAACTGCTCATCCGTCAAGGCTTCCATGGCATCTGCATAAGAGAAAACCTTGTCCGCCATTTTTTCTAATTTTCTTTGCTCACCCTTATCATTTTCAATAATGGAGCGGAGCATATTTCTAACCATTCTGTACTTCCTACTTAACTTGATTTTGCTTGTCTGACCTGTCACAAGGATACCCTTCCGTCTTTGGGTAAGCTACATCCATCAATAGCTGACAACCATTTGACAAGAACCTAAAAATTCCAGGCCAGATGACATAGTTCAATAATATATTCTAGCACAAGATTTGGTTTTTTTCAAGGTTGGAACAACTCTCAAACACGCTTTTCACAAAGAAAACAGCCCCTTAGCAGGACTGCCTTCCAGATTCTATGGATGACTAACTATCATTTCCAATTGCCCTGAAAATTCCCATTCCAGCACATTGCTTGGCAAAATAAAGTGGCTTCCTTTTTCAATCTCGTAGACTTGACCATCAACCTGCAATTCGCCTACACCATCAAGGACGCTGACTAGATAGTAGGGAGCTTGTTTTTCGAAAATGACCGCACCCTCGATTTCCCACTTGTAAACCGTGAAAAATTCATTGCTGACATAAGTTGTGGCCCTCAACGCCCCAGCTTCAATAGTATCGGGGTGGCTGTTTGCTGGCTCACCAATGGTCAGGACATCAATAGACTGCTGGATATGGAGATCACGGAGGTTGCCAACATCATCCTTGCGGTCAAAATCATAGACCCGATAGGTCGTGTCGCTGGACTGCTGGGTTTCCAAAATCATAATTCCCTTGCCGATAGCGTGCATGGTTCCGCTTGGCACATAGAAAAAGTCACCTGCCTTGACCGGCACATGGGTCAACAATTTTTCCCACTCCTTGTCCTCAATCATCTGGGCCAATTCTTGACGGCTCTTGGCCTCGTGACCGTAGATAATCTCAGCTCCCTCATCCGCCGCAATCACATACCAGCACTCAGTCTTTCCCAATTCGCCCTCATGCTCTAAAGCATAGCTATCGTCCGGATGAACCTGAACAGACAACCAATCATTGGCATCCAGAATTTTGGTCAAAAGCGGAAAAACTGGACAGTCACTGTCGCTAAATAAATCACGACGCTCCGCATATAACTTGTCCAAGGGAGTACCCTTGTAATCGCCATTGGCTACGACGGAAACGCCGTTGGGATGAGCCGAAATGGCCCAAAATTCACCGGTCGTCTGGCTGGGAATTTCATAACCGAATTCGGTCTCTAAACGATTCCCACCCCAGATTTTTTCCTGCATGACGGAGTTTAAAAATAATGGTTGTGCCATAATAGTCTCCTTCTCAATTCTTCTAGCCCTATCTTATCAAATTTCCCAATAAATGCCAATGAAGAGCCACAGAAAAGCCTGGCAGAGCCAAGCTTCTCTCTTATGTCAGACTTATTTTTCAGCTACTTTTTTGGCTAAAGCAAAGTTTCCGAGTGTCGCAGAACCATTTTCCGCAACAGCAGGTGTCACGATGTAGTCCTTGACATCTGGTGTTGGCAGATAGTCATTCATGAGGCCTGTAAATTTCTCACGGACACGGTTAAGCATGTGCTCCTGCGCCATCACACCACCACCGAAAACGATGACTTGCGGACGATACAAAAGTGTTGCCTGCACTGCGGCTTGGGCAATATAGTAAGCCTGTACATCCCAGACATCAGAGTTGAGCTCAATCAACTCACCGCGGATGCCTGTACGACCTTCCAAGGAAGGACCAGCTGCCAGACCTTCCAAACAGCCATTGTGGAAAGGACAAACGCCGTTGAATTCATTTTTTACATCGTAAGGGTGGAGTGCAACGTAAGTATGACCTGCTTCGGTATGGCCGAGACCGCCGATAAACTCACCATTTTGAATAGCCCCAGCACCGATACCTGTACCAATCGTATAATAAACCAGGCTCTTCACACCCTTGCGCACCAAGGTCTCACCAAAAGCAGAAGAGTTTACATCTGTCGTAAAGTAGAAAGGAATGTTGAATTCTTTTGCAATCAAGCCCAGCAAGTCAATATTTGACCAATGAGGTTTTGGCGTTGAAGTGATATAGCCATAGGTTTGTGAGTTTTGATCAATATCAATCGGACCAAACGAACCAATAGCAATCCCAGCCAAACGATCTTCGTAGCGTTTGAAAAATTCTACCGTACGCTCAATGGTTTCATAGGGCGTTGTTGTCGGAAATTGCGTTTTTTCAATTACTTGGAAATTCTCATCACCAACCGCACAAACAAACTTTGTACCACCAGCTTCCAAGCTTCCGTATAATTTTGTCATGAATTTTCTCCCTTTTTGTTTTTTTCATTATACCATAGATAGAAATAGAAGAAAAAGGCTTACCGCCTTTTTCTGTGCTTATTTTACGGATTATTTAACAACTTTCAAGAAGTCCGCACCATGAGCGATTGTACCCTCAGCAAGTGGAGCTACTTCTGTAAAGTCTGCAGTGTTTGTCACGATGATCATGGTTGTATCATCAAGACCTGCTTCAGCAATTTTCGCTGCGTCAAATTTAGCAAGTGGTGTACCAGCTTTTACCTTGTCACCAGCAGCAACCAATTTCTCAAAACCGTTACCGTTCATAGAAACTGTATCGATACCGATGTGAATCAAGATTTCAGCACCAGTCGCTGTTTTCAAACCGTAGGCATGGCCTGTTTCAAAAGCGATGGTTACTTCTGCATCCGCTGGAGCATAGACAACACCTTCAGTTGGCTTAACTGCCAAACCTTTACCCATAGCACCTGATGAGAATACTGGGTCGTTCACATTTTCAAGAGCTACAACGTCACCTGAAAGTGGAGATACAAGAGTTTCTTGTGCAGTAGAGATTTCTGCAGTTTCTTCAACTTTTTCTGAAGTTTCAACTACAGACGCTGTCACTGCTGCCGCAGCAGCTGTTGCTGCTTCATCAGCGAAAACTGCTGATGCTTTTGTCTTACCATAAACGTAAGTAAAGGCAAAGGCTGCAGCAAAAGCAATCAACTCAGCAACTACATACATTGGGATAGAAGATGCTTTGATTGAGAGGAAGCCAATAAAACCTGCTGCCCCAAGAGATACAGCGATAACATGAGTCAAACCTGCAAAGAGGGCACCGATAGCCGAACCTGCAAGAGCACAGAAGAATGGGAATCTGTACTTCAAGTTAACCCCGAAGAGGGCAGGTTCTGTAATTCCAAGGAAGGCAGAAACTGCTGCTGAACCGGACAAACCTTTTGTTTTTGCATTTTTTGTCAAGAAATAAATAGCAAGAGTTGCAGCACCTTGTGCAACGTTAGCCATTGAAGCAACTACAAAGATGTAGTCTCCGTATCCTGTACCATTATTGTTGTAAGCAGACAAAAGTTGTGTCTCGATGGCTGGGAATGATTGGTGAAGACCAGTCATTACGATCAATGAGTAAGTACCACCAAAGATACTCATACCCAACGCACCAGTTGTATCGTACAACCAAACAATTGCGTTAGTAATCGCATCAGATACAGTCAACATCACAGGACCGATGAATGTAAATGTCAAGAAACCTGTAATCATTACTGACAATAATGGTGTGAATGTAAAGTCAACTGCTGATGGCAACTTCTTGTGGAAGAATTTTTCAAGCGTCGCAAGAAGCCAAACTGCTGCAAGAACTGGAATAACCTGATATGCATAGTTTGTTTGAGCTACTTGGAAACCAAAAATATCCCAAAAAGCTTCTTTACCACCCAAATCTGGAGTGGTCATGATCATACCAATAGCCGCACCGAGGAATTGGTTTGCACCAAAGCGTTTCGCAGCGGAGATACCTACAAGGACTGGCAAGAACATGAATGGAGCTGCTGACATCAATTGAATCATCGCAGAAATGCCTTGGATAGCAGGATACATTTCCTCAATTGATTTTGGACCAAATAAATCTGGGGAAGTCAAGAAGTTACGAAGCGCCATCAATAGACCACCAGCAACGAGAGCCGGAATGATTGGCACAAAGATATCTGACAAGAGCTTGATTAAGTCCATCAATGGATTGAACTTCTTATCTTGCGCTGCAATCTGTTTCAAATCATCTGTTGAAACTTCTTTTAAGCCTGTAGCCTTGATGAGCTCTGCATATACAAAGTTTACATCACCAGGTCCGATGATAACTTGATACTGACCATTCGTACTGAATGTCCCTTTGACATCTGCATTGTCATCGAGGGCTTTTTGGTTCACTTTGGATTCATCCTTCAGAACCAAACGAAGACGAGTAGCACAGTGTGCTGCCGCAACTAGATTATCTTTCCCAACCGCTTCGATCACTTCGGCAGAAACTTTTTTATAATCCATTTACAAAAATCTCCTTTTTGTATATTTTTATTATTGAAAGTGTTTTCACTCTTTCGATGTTTTTATTATATATGGTTTTTACGAATATGTCAAACGTTTTGCAGATTTTTTTAAAAAATTCCAAGAATCACAGTAAAAGCTTGATTTTTTTCAAGAAAACGTTTACTATATTAAATGAATAATTAGAAGATATGGAGTAGACAAATGGCTTTTACAACTGAAGAGCGCTACCGAGCTTATGCTGACTGGTCGCCAGAATACATTGAAAAAATTAAACAAAATACTGCAAGCTCACCTTGGAGAACTAACTTCCACATCGAAACACCTCACGGTTTGCTCAATGACCCTAATGGTTTTTCTTACTTTAATGGAAAATGGACCCTCTTCTACCAGTATTTCCCATTTGGTGCAGCTCACGGTCTCAAATCTTGGGTCCATACTGAGTCAACTGACCTGGTGCATTTTGAGCCGACTGGTACAGTTGTCTACCCTGACACGCCTCTGGACAGCCACGGTGCCTACTCTGGTTCTGCTATGGAATTCGGCGATAAACTCTTTTTATTCTATACAGGAAATGTCCGCGATGAAAATTGGCAACGCCACACCTATCAGATTGGCGCCCTCATGGACAAGGATGGCAAGATCGAGAAGATTGACAAGGTCTTGATTGAGCAGCCAGAGGACACGACAGACCATTTCCGTGACCCACAGATTTTCAACTACAAGGGACAATATTACGCCATCGTCGGTGGACAAAATCTGGATTTGAAGGGGATTGTTAAGCTCTACAAGGCTGAAAACAACGACTACCTCAATTGGACCTATGTGGCGGATTTGGATTTTGAAAATGACCTGACGGCCTACATGATGGAATGTCCAAACATTGCCTTCGTCGGTGACCAACCCGTCCTGCTCTACTGCCCACAGGGTCTGGACAAGTCTGTTCTGGACTACGGCAACATCTATCCAAATATGTACAAGATTGGCCAGGCATTTGACCCTGAAACAGGAAAAATTGTAGCACCGAGTGAGTTAATCAACCTTGACTACGGTTTTGAGTGCTATGCAACACAGGCATTTAACGCACCAGAAGGTCGCACCTTATCTGTCAGCTGGTTGGCCCTGCCAGATGTGGCATATCCTACGGATGCTTATGATTATCAAGGTTGCTTGTCCTTAGTCAAAGAATTGTCTATCAAGGACGGTAAACTTTACCAGTACCCTGTTGAAGCCATCACAAGCCTTCGTCAAGAAGCACAGCCATTTTCAGCGAAAAAAGAAACCAACAATGTCTACGAATTGGAGCTGGACTTTGCTGCCAATGGCAAGCATGAAATCGTCCTCTTTGCCAATGCAGACCAAAAAGGCTTGGTGCTGACAGTTGATACAGAAAAGGGACAGATTAGCTTGGACCGCGAACATTGTGGTCAGCCCTTTGCCCTTGAATATGGAACAAGCAGAACTTGTGACATTGAGTCTGGAGCTTTGACTGCCAATATTTTCATAGACAAGTCTGTCTTTGAAATTTTCATCAATAAAGGAGAAAAAGTATTTTCTGGTCGCGTCTTCCCTGATGCTGATCAAAATGGCATTGCCATTACCAGTGGCAACCCAACCGGAACTTACTACCATTTAGATTATGGTCGCAAAACTAACTGATGTTGCTGCCCTAGCCGGTGTCAGTCCCACAACCGTGTCCCGCGTCATCAATAAAAAAGGCTACTTGTCAGAAAAAACTGTCAAAAAAGTGCAGGATGCCATGCGGGAATTGGGCTACAAGCCCAACAATTTGGCGAGGAGCTTGCAGGGAAAATCGGCCAAGCTGGTCGGACTCATCTTCCCTACTATCAATAATATTTTCTATGCCGAGCTGATTGGACACCTGGAAAGCCAACTCTTCAACCGAGGTTATAAGACCATTATTTGCAACAGCCAGCATGAATCGGACAAGGAAAGAGAGTATCTAGAGATGTTAGCGGCCAATCAGGTTGACGGCATCATCTCGGGCAGTCACAACCTGGGTATCAAGGACTATGACCGGGTTTCCGCCCCAATTATTGCCTTTGACCGCAATCTCTCTCCTACTATTCCCGTTGTCTCTTCTGATAACCACGGAGGAGGAGTCTTGGCGGCCCAAACCCTGAAAAAGGCAGGCTGCAAACGACCTATCATGATTTCGGGGAATGATAATTCCGACTCCCCTACTGGTCTGCGTCGGTCTGGTTTCCTCTCCGTCTTACCAGATGAAACCGTCTATCACGTTGCCAGCGACTTTACACCCATTCGCAAGGAAATGGAAATCAAGTCCATTCTGGAAAAGCACGCCCCCGACGGCATCTTTGTGTCAGACGATTTGACAGCTATGCTGGTCTGGAACGTTGCCCAATCGCTCAATTTGACTATTCCGCAAGACCTCAAATTGATTGGCTACGATGGGACTTATTTCATTGAAAATTATTACCCACAGCTGACAACCATTAAGCAGCCATTGACTGACATCGCCAAATTGATGGTGGATTTGTTGATTGATAAAATCGAGGGCAAGGAACTGGATAAACGGAACTACGTTTTGCCAGTCAGCCTATCCGCCGGAGCTAGTATATAAGACAAGTATTGTGTAATGCTTGTCTTTTTTGTCAAATTCTACTTCTCCTGTATCATCCAACAAACAGCCAAACTAGTCAACTCTGAACATTTCATGGCATCCTTCCGAAACTGAGCGTTTATTAAGTCAGGTGGGCTGAATTCTTTCTGAGAGTAATCTCCCTTTTCCAACTCAAAAAGAAACGAAAAAAAGAAACCTGATTAGGCTTCTTCTTGGATAAATTGGCTTAATACGCCGTTTACGAATTTAGCGGATGACTCGTCTGAAAATTCCTTGGCTAGCTCGATGGCCTCATTGACTGCGACGCGGTCTGGTGTTTCTTGGAAATATTGAATTTCAAATAAGCCCAAACGCATGATATTTTTATCAATCAAGGTCAAACGGTCCAGGGTCCAGCCAGACTTGAGCTTGCTAGACAATTCCTTGTCCAATTCTTCTCGATAGGCTGCCACACCATTGACCAAGTTGAGGAGAAAGAGAGGAATTTCCACACCTTCTGTCTCTTCCTCACGGTCATAGAGGTAAGAAAATTGAGCAGCCTGGACAGGCTCTTGGCCAAATTCTAGGGATACAATCGCCTGCAAAGCGCACTTCCGCAGGGCATGTCTATTATTCTTCATCGAGGAAATCCTCTCCGAACAAGTCTTTCAGGGCTGGTTTTGGTGTCTTATCTGGAACGATGCCGTTGACGTGGATATTAACCGCAGCCAACTCCACCTCTGCATAGTTAAAGACAGCAGTCTTGACAGCTCGCTGGATATCCATTGATACAGCAGGGACATTGACGCCATACTCCAGGTAAACGTAAATATCAGCCGTCACTTGCCCTTCCTCATCTGTATGAAGGTAGACACCCTTGTTGAGAGATGATTTTGACAGGCTATCTGCAACCCGCTTATTTTGAAGAGAATGGACCCCCTCAACTTTTGCTGCTGCAATGCCTGTAATTACTTCAAGAACGCGTGGTGCAATAACGATTTCGCCTTGGTATTCTGTTGTCATAGGCTCTCCTTTTCTAAGAGGGGCAATTAAGCGCGTGATACGTAAGTTCCCTCTGCTGTGTTGATAACGAGTTTTTGACCTGCTTCGATGAAGTCTGGCACGTTTACAACCAAACCGGTTTCCATGGTTGCTGGCTTACCTGAACCTGTTACAGTCGCTCCTTTGATAGATGGCTGGGTTTCTGCAACCACCAACTCAACAGTAGTTGGAACAGTAACACCAATCACTTCCGTTCCGTAGAATTGGATTTTCACGTCAGAATTTTCCAAGATGTAAAGTAATTCTTCTTGAATTGTTGCTACTGGAATTTCATACTGGTCGTAAGTCTCAGTATTCATGAAATAGGCAGTGTCATCCATTTGGTAAAGGTATTGAGCTGGGACGGTTTCGATGATAGCTTGTTCAAATTTCTCATCTGGACGGTAGGTCGTGTCAAAAGTTGAACCTGTACGCACATCACGCAATTTCATACGCATGATGGTATTGCCCTTACCTGGCTTGTGGTGACTTGCATCCAAAACCTTAATCAACTTACCTTCTGCTTCGAAGGTCATACCTGCTCTAAGTTTACTTGCTTCAATCATTGTATTGAATACCTCTTCAAATTTTATTTATTCGGTTTATTTTACCACAAACTGACAGATTTCTCAAATGACAATCAATTCTTTGGGGGCCAAAGTCAACACCTTACAACCCGTGTCCGTAATTAGTAGGTCGTCTTCGATACGGACACCGTATTTGCCCTCGAGATAAATGCCCGGCTCATCAGTCAAGACCATACCCGCCTGAATGGTATCCGTAGCCGTTCGGCTAAAGTAGGGATACTCGTGGACATCCAAGCCCATACCGTGCCCGATACCGTGGGTAAAGTAAGGACCATAACCAGCCTGCTCGATGACACGACGTGGGACACCGTCAAACTCCTTGTATTCCATACCCGCCTTAGCCGTCGCAATCAAGGCTTGATTCGCCGCCAGAACGGTTTCATAAATCTCTCGCTCTTCATCACTAACCGAACCGACATAGACCGTCCGCGTCATATCGCTGACATAGTGGTCATACAAGCAGCCAAAGTCCAGCGTCAAAGCCTCACCAGCCTCAATTACCTTATTGGACGCACGTCCGTGGGGCATAGCAGAGCGGTAACCCGAAGCAGCAATGGTATCAAAGGACACCCCTTCTGCCCCCATTTCCCGCATACGAAAGTCCAAGAAATTGGCAATTTCAATCTCTGTTTTACCTGGTTTGATAAAGTCTAAAGCGTCAATAAATGCCTGGTCTGAAATCTGACAAGCTCGCTGAATGGTGGCAATCTCTGCCGCATCCTTAATCATCCGCAGATCCGCAATCAGATTGGTTGTTGGTCTAAGAGTCGTTCCAGCAAAGACAGCTTCCATGGATTTGAAATAGGCTACTGAAATCTCATCCTCAAAGGCCACTTCCTTGATGCCCATGTCCTTGACCAAACCAGCTGCCGTTCCCAACTCATCTCGATTGGAAATCACTTCAAAGTCTGTGACAACAGATTGGGCGTAGGTGATATAGCGGTCATCTGTAATCAAAACCTGGCGGCTAGGTGTAATCAGCACCACTCCTGCCGACCCCCAGAATCCTGTCAAATAATAAACATTTTTCAAATTGGTCACATAGAGAGCCTCTATCGACTGCTCTGCCATTTTTCCACGAAGTTTTTCAAGTCGTTTTTGCATAACCTACCTCCAAAGATATTGTAACTATTATAGCAGAAATGCACAGAATTACCAATAAACTTCCAGCAAACAAGAAAAAGCCGCTTGGCGACTTTTTACTTCAACTTAGTTTTCAAATACTGGCCTGTAAAGCTAGCTGGGTTAGCTGCTACTTCTTCTGGTGTTCCTGTCGCAACAACGGTACCACCTCCGACACCGCCTTCTGGTCCCATGTCGATAATGTGGTCAGCTGTCTTGATGACATCCAGATTGTGCTCGATGACCAGCACGGTATTGCCATCATCAACAAAGCGAGCCAAGACTTTGAGTAACTGGGCAATGTCCTCCGTATGCAGACCTGTCGTCGGCTCATCCAAGATATACAAGGATTTACCAGTTGACCGCTTGTGGAGTTCAGAAGCCAACTTCATCCGCTGGGCTTCCCCACCTGATAGGGTCGTTGCTGGCTGACCTAGAGTAACGTAGCCCAAACCTACATCTTGAATGGTGCGAAGTTTCCGTTCAATCTTCGGAATGTGTTTGAAGAACTCGACCGCATCATTGACGGTCATATCAAGGACTTGGGCGATATTTTTCTCCTTGTAATGTACTTCCAAGGTTTCAGAATTGTAACGGTGTCCATGACAGACTTCGCAAGGAACAAAAACATCTGGCAGGAAGTGCATTTCAATCTTGATAATCCCGTCACCAGAACAAGCCTCACAACGACCACCTTTGACGTTAAAGGAGAAGCGTCCTTTCTTGTAGCCACGGATTTTAGCTTCATTGGTCTGGGCAAAGAGGTCCCGAATATCGTCAAAAACACCTGTATAGGTGGCTGGGTTGGAACGCGGTGTCCGTCCAATCGGGCTTTGGTCAATATCAATCAAGCGATCCAAGTGTTCAATTCCTGAAATGGACTTGAACTTACCTGGCTTGTCCGAATTGCGATTGAGTTTCTGAGCAATAGCTTTTTTCAAAATGGAATTGACCAGGGTTGATTTGCCTGAGCCAGACACCCCTGTCACCGCTACAAATTTTCCAAGCGGGAAACGAACAGTCACATCTTGCAGGTTGTTTTCCTTGGCACCTGTTACCTCCAGGAATCGACCATTACCAACACGACGTTCCAAAGGAACTGGAATTTCACGTTTGCCAGACAGGTACTGGCCTGTAATGGATTTCTTATTTTTAGCTACTTGGGCAGGCGTTCCAGAAGCCACGATTTCTCCACCGAAGACACCCGCACCTGGACCGATGTCAATCAGCCAGTCTGCCTCACGCATAGTGTCCTCATCGTGTTCTACCACAATCAGGGTATTTCCCAAATCACGCATTTTCTTAAGACTGGCAATAAGGCGGTCATTATCCCGTTGGTGCAGACCGATCGACGGCTCATCCAGAATATAGAGGACACCTGACAGGTTGGACCCAATCTGGGTCGCCAAACGAATCCGCTGGCTCTCACCACCCGAAAGCGTACCTGCTGCTCGTGAAAGCGTTAGGTAATTTAGACCAACGTTGTTAAGGAAGGAAAGGCGATCCTTGATTTCCTTGACAATGGGCGTCGCAATCGTCGCTTCATTTTCAGACAAGGTCAGATTTTCAATGACTTGCAAATGATCCGCTACGGACAAGTCAGATAACTGCCCGATATGCAGTCCCTGTTCGCCACCGACTTTGACAGACAAGGCTTGGTCATTGAGGCGATAGCCGTGGCAGGTTCCACAGGTCAATTCGTTCATGTATGTCTTCATGACTGTCCGCGTATAGTCACTGTTGGTTTCACGGTAGCGGCGATTGATATTGGTAATCAAGCCTTCAAAGGGAATATCGATATCACGCACCCCACCGAACTCATTTTCATAATGGAAATGGAATTCTTTTCCGTCAGAACCGTTGAAAATCAGGTTCTTCTCCTCTTCCGTCAATTCCTCAAAAGGCTTGTCCATGTCCACACCAAAGTGGTTCATGGCCTGCTCCAACATCTGAGGATAGTAGTTGGAAGAAATAGGATTCCAAGGAGCCAAGGCACCGTCACGCAGGGTCTTGCTGGCATCTGGGACAATCAAATCCGTATCCACTTCCAGCTTCATGCCCAAACCGTCACAATCGCTACAAGATCCAAAAGGAGCATTGAAAGAGAAAAGACGAGGCTCCAACTCGGGCACTGTAAAACCACAAACTGGGCAGGCATAGTACTCAGAGAACAGCAGTTCCTTCTCATCCATGGTGTCAATGATGACATAACCGTCCGCAATTCGAAGAGCAGCCTCAATCGAATCAAACAAGCGAGAACGAATGCCCTCCTTGATGACAATTCGATCGACCACGACCTCAATATTATGAGCCTTGCTCTTGGACAATTCAGGCACTTCAGACACATCATAGACATCCCCATTGACACGGACCCGCACATAGCCATCCTTCTGCACCTTCTCAAAAATGGTCTTGTGTTGACCCTTTTTCTTGCGAACAATCGGTGCTAGAATCTGCAAACGTTGGCGTTCTGGCAATTCCAAAACCTCATCGACAATCTGCTCCACCGAAGAAGCCGCAATGGCCCCGTGCCCATTGATACAGTAAGGCACCCCTACCCGAGCATAAAGCAAGCGGAGATAGTCATTGATTTCTGTTGCCGTTCCAACCGTCGAACGCGGATTCCGCGAGGTTGTTTTTTGGTCTATGGAAATAGCAGGGCTGAGCCCCTCTATGGAATCCACATCAGGCTTGTCCATGTTGCCCAAGAACTGACGAGCATAGGCAGACAAAGACTCCACATAACGACGTTGGCCTTCGGCATACAGAGTATCAAAAGCCAAACTCGACTTACCAGACCCCGACAAACCAGTCACCACCACCAACTTCTCACGCGGAATGGTCACATCAATATTTTTCAAATTATGGGCACGCGCCCCATGAATCACAATATTTTCTTGCATAATTTAAGATATAGAGCCCGTAAAACGCACGGTGAAAATAGGCGGTAAGTCCGAAATCTGTGATTTCGAAGACGCACCCCCGTCAAGACAACTAGTGCTTTCACAGGTCGAAAACCGAAGAAAGCACAGATGTCTACGACGCAGAAGCCAGTTCCACACGCTTAAACATGAAGAAACCAACAATTTTTCAAACAGCGTATAGGGCGTGTTCAGTTCCTTTCAAAATCAGCTATAAATAGGCACGCATCCTATCCAGCATAAAATATACCCCATTATATCACACTTCAAAAAAATCATTCCGTATTCCTGCATTTTTTGGTATAATAAAGGGTACGTTTACATGCAAGAATGAAAAGGAGGGCACTAATATGAAACAGATTTTTCTATCAACGATGACTGATTTAGAAGAAATCCAAACCTTTGAACCAGGCGCTTGGATCAACTTGGTCAACCCCTCCCAGAGTGAGTCCATGGAAGTGTCCGAGCATTACAAGATTGATATCGCCGATCTGAGGGCACCGCTCGATGCAGAAGAAACTTCTCGTATCACGGTCGAAGATGACTACACCTTGATTGTCGTCGACGTTCCCATCTTGGAAGAGCGGAATAACAAGACCTACTATATCACCATTCCGCTTGGTATTATCCTGACAGATGACGCCATTATCACGACCTGTTTAGAGCCACTGCCGCTCTTTGATCAATTTATCCACAGACGCCTGCGCAACTTCTTTACCTTTATGAAGTCACGCTTCGTTTTCCAAATTCTCTATCGAAATGCCCAGCTCTACCTGTCTGCCCTGCGGACCATTGACCGAAAGAGTGAGGAAATCGAGAAACAGCTCCACGAAGCCACTCGAAATGAAGAACTGATTGTCCTCATGGAATTGGAAAAAACTATCGTCTACTTCAAGGCCTCTCTCAAAACCAATGAACGCCTGGTCAAAAAACTGGCCAGCTCCACCCGCCTCCTCCGCAAATACGAGGAGGATGAGGACTTGCTGGAAGATACCCTGGTCGAAACCCAACAGGCTATTGAGATGGCGGACATCTATGGTTCTATCCTGAACTCCATGACCCATGCCTTTGCCTCAATCATTTCCAACAACCAGAATACCATTATGAAAACCCTGGCCCTCATGACCATCGTCATGTCCATACCGACCATGGTCTTCTCGGCTTACGGCATGAACTTCAAGGACAATATTATTCCCTTCAATGATATTCCCCATGCCTTCTGGTGGATTATCTTGTTTGCCTTTGCTATCAGTTTATCACTAACCTTCTATTTCATAAGAAAGAAATGGTTCTAATCCAAGGAGATTGCTATGTCATTTACAGAATTTAAAGAATTAACCAAGAAAAACCAGGAATTTATCCACATTGCTACCAACCAATTGATCAAGGATGGCAAGACGGATGCCGAAATCAAGGGGCTTTTGGAAGAAATCCTGCCGACCATCATCGAAAAGCAAAAAACAGGCCAAACTGCCCGTAGTCTTTTTGGTGCACCTAGTGAATGGGCCGCAAGCAAGTCTGCTGCTCCCAGCCAAGAAAAGCAAGAAACGGTCGAATACAATGAAAATCCATGGCTCATGTGGCTGGACTCTAGTCTCTTTATGTTGGCCATCATTGCCGGTATCAATGGTCTGATGAATCTCTTTAATCAAGGCGCTCAGTATGGTTTGGTGACCCTGCTGGTTATCGGATTCGGTGTGGGTGCAGGTATGTACTTCATGTACCACTTTGTTTACAGAGAGCAAGCTAAAACCGGTAAACGACCAAATCTACTCAAGGCCATTCTGTTCCTGGGTGTGGCAACTTTGGCCTGGTCTGCAGTCTTCTTCCTGGCTGCCCTAGTTCCAGCCAACCTCAACCCAATTCCTCATCCAATTCTCACTATCTTAATCTGTGCTATTGCCTTCGGAATCCGCTATCTCTTGAAAAAGAAATACAATATCCGCAACGCCATGCAGCCTGTGCAATAATCATTCAATTCCATTTCAACTGTTGCAAACTTGCAAGCGACGCGTTGTAGCCGTCATAGAAAGTGCTCGGGTTATCCGATCCACCTACGATATAATCTACACTCCATTTCGGTGTGATACGAAATATATTTTATACATCCCAGCTGTTGGCTTCCAAAGCTGGGATGTAACATCTGTTCATTCATTTTATGTAACACGAAGGTTGGCCACCTGGACGAGCATAACTACCTGCTCCAAGCAACGACAGCCAAGCTGATGAAGACTCCATTAACTCAGTTTGTCGAAGGGATCTTTGCCAACATCGTGGTCAACATCGCTGTCTTCATTTCTATGCGGATGAAGGACGACGCTGGACGCGTAATCTCCCTCATTTTTATCATCTTCATCTTTGCTTTCTTGGGCTTTGAGCACGTGATTGCCAACTTCTCAACCTTCTCTCTTGCTTTCTTTGCAAATGGCGGAGCTGTCGAGGGAATGACGGTGATGAGCGTATTGATCAACTTCCTCTTCTCAGGTCTTGGAAACTTCGTCGGCGGTGGTATCCTGATTGGCTTCCTTTACAGCTGGCTCAGCAATAAATCAAAACTCTATGTGGACTAAACCACAAAATGGACTGGAATGCCAGTCCTATTTTTTTTTTGAAAAAATTTCTCTCAAATGACTTGACAATTTATTTTAGTGGGTGTATATTTTATATATAGAGAATTTTGATATATACAAAAATCAGTATATAGCAAATATCAACTTAAAAGGCGATCATCATCGAAAGGAGTGAGCCGCATGCATTTTCCCGTACCTGCAGTGCTGACGGAATTTCTCATTATGGCCATTTTAGAATCCAATGATTCCTACGGCTATGAGATCTGTCAGACCATCAAGCTGATTTCCAACATAAAGGAATCCGCTCTCTATCCCATTCTGAAACGCTTGGAACAACAGGATCTCTTGACCACCTATTCTCAGGAATTTCAAGGACGGATGAGGAAATATTATAGTTTAACCCAGCTAGGCCATGAAGAATTGGTCCAACTGAAAGAAGATTGGGATATCTATACGACTACTATCAACGGCATCATAGAAGGGAGTGTCCGCCATGACAAGAACTGAGTACATGGAGCAACTTGAAAAACATTTGAAAAAGTTGCCCCACAAGGAATACTTGGAAGCCAAAAACTTTTTTGAAGAATACTTTGACGAGGCAGGTCCTGAACGTGAAGCCGATATCATGGAAGAGTTGGGGTCTCCTAAGGAAGCAGCCAATGAACTGATCAACAACATGCTCAACCGTCAATTAGAAGATACAGCTCCAACACAAGATGTGACCAGTCCACAAGACAAGCGTTTCTTGCTTACCCTAGCTTTTTTGAGCGCTGCCCTTCTCATTTCTACCTTCTTCCTCTTTGTTGAACCACTGCTTGGAATCATGGGGATCTTCCTGGTCACTATCAGCGCAGCTTTTTACATCGGTAAAAACTTAGAGCAATTGAAACATACACGGAAAACAGTTTGGTTGGCCAGTCTTGCTCTGATTACCCTTCCGATCACTATCCCTCTTCTTCTCTTGATGATCGGGGCCTTGTTGGGCTTGATATTAATAATTGTCGCCTTCATCATTGGTGCATTTGGTTTAGGAGTCGGCTTGATGGTTACTGGTGGTTCCTTGATTTGGGAAGGATTTACCTTGCTATCAAAAGGATTCAATGTCTTCATCATGGGTTTTGGTGCTGGCATATCCTTGTTTGGTGCGGCAATCCTACTCTACCTTTTGACCGGATTTTTCACCTATTGGGCATGGCGCTTGGTCAAAACCTTCTTCCAATGGATCTTGAAACGAGGTAAACGAGCATGAAAAAGAAACTTACGATCGCCCTCATCACGGGCTTTGTCAGCTTGATTTCTGGCTTGATTCTGGTTGGAATTGGATTTTTCTCTGGGGGTCTCAACCGCCTGGAAGAAATCGCAAAGCCAAATCAGGTTCAAACATCCTATACTTCCCTATCAGAAATCCAGATTAAAGATCTTCCACATTCAGTTACGATCAAGGAATCAACCGATGGACTCTTCCATGTGTCCTATGCCAACTCAAAAAATAACACCCACAACACAGTTGAAGTCACTGAGAAAAATGGCATCCTGGCTCTCAGCTCAAAAAATCCCCAACTGTCCATTCAAGGTATCATGCAGGTTCTCGGGGAAAGATTAGCCGATGACACTATTGACATCTACTCTGTTACCATTGAAGTTCCAACAGGTAAGCAACTGGACAGACTCATCAGTAACAATACCTATAATAGCTACTTCGATAGTCTCTACATTGAAAATGTCCATATCAAGGAAATGACCGTCGAGCAGGGCCGGATGCTCTATCTCAACAATGTCCAATTGGATTCAGGTACTGTAAGTAGTTACTATACAAATATCAGTAAATCAACGATTAAAAATACCACTATCTCTGCACAAGGTGACAATATCCATTTCTATCAGACCCAGCTCGAAAATGTTTCTGTTGAAAACTATGGCCAACTGGATTTGATTGAAGGAACTCTCCTAGGAGACAACAAATTCCTCCCACACGAAGACCGAGCTTATACCGTGACCAATATCGATTTGACTGACCAATCATTAGCAGACATCAACCTCCAGATTCAAAATAAGCTTGACTTGAGAAGTCTAGGCGAATTTATGGGCTACTACTACGAGTCAGATGAAGAGTGGGAAACTGCCCAAAGCGAATCAAGTCTGATTGACGAAAGTCAGTTGAATGACATTGGTATTTTTACAAGAGACCAGTATGAAAAACTAGAGGTCAAGGAAACAGAAGATGGTTTTAGTCTGACTGTTGAAAAAAAAGAAAGCAAAAACAAATTAACCGTTGAAGCAACCAACGCGACTATCAACCTCCGTGATCCAAAATAAATGACCGAACAGATAACAAAGACCAACTTAGGATTCCTAAGTTGGTCTTTTCGTTCTATTGTAGGCAGACTTACTTGCTCGTTAAGCCTTTCTTCAAGCTTCTCCAAAAGCCGATATCATCGGTCTGTAAAATCAAGCCTGCATAGGATTTGCCTATAAAGACGATTGCGCCAATCGTGGTCGCTGCGAGAATGAAGAAAGATAGCCAGGTCTCCCAATTACTTGCCCAGCCATTTATCTGGCGAATCGGCATAAAGAAGGAGGATAAAAATGGGATAAACGATCCGATTTTCACCACCATATGTTCTTGTGCTTGTTGCCCAAAGGTCATGGCCCCTAAAAAGCCGATGATAATCGGATAGATAACCGGTTGCACAGCCTTGTTGACATCTTCTGGCCTCACCACAAGAGAACCACACAAGGAAGCCAGGGTTACTCCTAGGAGCAGACCGAAAATAGCAAAGAGAATCATGGTCCAGTCCAAGTTGTCTAAAACAGCTTGCACCAAGACCTGGTTTGACTCAAAGATTTCCTTGGTCAATTCCAATTGTCCTGCTAGGTGATAGGCCAAGATGCCACCTACAAGATAGACACCCAAATGGGTCGCAATGACGAGGAAGATGCCAAAGATGCGACCATAGAAATAGGTCCAGGCTGGAACACTAGAGAAAATCACTTCCATGATTTTCGTTCCCTTTTCACTGGCTACCTCCTGGGCAGTTGTAGAAGCATAAACAATAGTCATGATGTACATGAGGAAAATCAAGCCAAAGAAGGTAATCATCTGTCCAATTTTTTCCAGCCCCTCTTGGTCACCAACTTCCTCCACATAGGAAGGCTGGATGGCTAGAAATTCAAGCTGAGTTGGTGTCAATTGAGCATTTGCTTCATTGAGCTGCTGCTGCAAGCTCTCTAGAATAGACTGGAAGGTTTGCTGAACGGATTGAGAAGGGACCTCATTTCCATGATAGGTCGCCTGGTACTGCTGGTCCACTACTGCGACCTTGATATAGCCTTCCAACTCTTCTTCTGAAAGCTGCTGCTTGGCCTCTTCTTCTGTCACAAGAACCAAGTCTAAGTCAAGTGTCGCAAAGGCCATTTGGGCCATAAAGTCCTCACTTACGAGACCAATTTTTTCCGACCCAGCATCCATGCTAGAGCTTGTTAGATAGCCTGTTCCCAAAGATATGCCGAGAAAGAGGAAAGGGGATAGGACCATAAAAACAAAGGACCAGGATTTGACCTGCCGTAGGTAGGTCTCTTTTGCGACTAGGATAAAAGATTTCATTCTGCCACCCCCGATTTGATTTTAAAGATTTCATCAATGGTTGGCGCCTGCTGGTCAAAGGTTGCCAGATAGTGACCACCACTGATCAACTGGAAGAGCTCTGGACCTGCTGCTTCATCGTCTAGGACAAGGCGCCATTTATCGTGATTGGTCATTTGAACAGAGAGGACATGGGGCAGGCCTTCTAGCTGCTCTCTCGGAATATCCGAGGAAACAAAGAGGCGGGTCCGACCAAACTGCCGACGAATATCCTGAATGCCTCCATTCAAGACCAGCTGCCCATCTTGGATCATCAAGAGTTGGTCACAGAGTTCCTCCACATTGGTCATAACATGATCTGAAAAGATGATGGTTGCCCCGCGCTCCTTTTCCTCTAAAATCACACGTTTTAGGAGGGCGGTGTTGACAGGGTCCAACCCAGAAAAGGGCTCATCCAAAATAATCAGGTCTGGTTCATGGAGCAAAGTTACAATCAACTGAATCTTTTGCTGGTTTCCTTTGGATAGGCTTTTAATCTTGTCTGTCACCTTGCCCTTGACTTCCAACTTTTCCATCCAAAACGGTAGTTTTTCAGCCACTTCCTTGCTGGCCATCCCCTTAAGGCTAGCCAAATACCTGACCTGTTCAAAAACAGAAAGCTTGGGCATGAGGCTCCGCTCTTCTGGTAGATAGCCGATTTTTGAAAACAAGTCTGGCGTGACAGCCTGCTGGTCAAGGGCAATCTCTCCCTCGTAGCTGACAAATCCTAGTAAGGAATGGAAGAAAGTAGTTTTTCCTGCACCATTTTTCCCTACCAAACCACAGATGATTCCAGATGGAATAGTAAAGGAAATGTCCTTCAAGACTTCCTTGGTCCCGTAACTTTTACATAAGCGACGAACTTCTAACATCTCAACCTCCTTAGAATTGATTGCTTTTATTGTACACCTTTTTCTTGGTATTGTAAATAATGCATGGAAAAAATGATAAAAAATAACAGAACAGAAATCTTCTCTGCTTTTTTCAGAAAATCCTTCGCTATTTTCTTATATTTTCATCATCACAGGCGAATAAATCGTGATATAATGATTACGCAAACGTTTTCTCAAGGAGATCATTATGATAGAAGCGCAGCATTTATCCAAAACCTACTACGTGGTCGATAAGGAGGTGGGGCTAAAAGGCTCAATTAAGGCCTTCTTCAAGCCCAAGAAAAAAACCATTCAGGCGGTGCAGGACATCTCCCTGTCCATTCAGAAGGGAGAGATTGTCGGCTATATCGGATCCAACGGGTCCGGCAAGTCAACTACGATTAAAATGTTGACGGGGGTGCTACACGCCGATGAGGGCACGGTCACCATTAACGGCCTGGTTCCCAAGGATAATCGCAAAGCGGTCAACAAGCAGATCGGTGTCCTTTTTGGGCAGAAATCACATCTGGATTGGAACCTGCCTGTGCAGGAGTCCTTTATTCTCCATGCCAAAATCTATGATGTACCTGAGGCGGTTTTTCAGGAACGACTGGCACGCTTGATTGACTTGCTGGATTTGGCAGACATTATGAAGCAGTCCATCCGCAATCTGTCTCTGGGACAGCGGGTCCGCTGTGAATTTGCGGCTATTTTTCTCCACCAGCCTTCTGTGGTCTTTCTGGACGAGCCAACCATCGGCCTGGACGCTAGTGTCAAGGAGACCATTCGTTCTTTTATTCGCTACATGAATGAAGAGCACGGCACGACTTTCTTGATTACTTCCCACGATATGAAGGACATTGAAACCCTCTGCGAGCGGATTTTCATCATCGATAAGGGAAAAAAAGTCTACGACGGCTCACTCAGTCAGCTCAAGGAGCGATTTTCTCAAATCAAAACCATTAGTTTTTCTACCGAGCATCCGCTGACCAAAGATATTCAGGCGACTGGTCTGGAATTTGACCGCAAGGATGATTACCACTTCGACATTCACTATCAGGCTAACCAATGGACCAGTGCCCAGGTCATCACCTTGGTCTTTGAGCAGATCGAGGTCGATGATGTGACCATGAAGGAGCTGGAAATTGAGTCCATTGTCCGTCAGATTTACGAGGAGGGCATTCATGCATAAGTACCTCTACATGACACGGCTGACTATGATGACAGCCCTGCAGTACAAGGCCTTTTTCCTGGCTTCTTTCGTATCTGTGCTAGCACGGATTTTGGTGTCTCTCTTTGTCTGGAAGACTATTTTCTTCACACAGCCTGAGGTCAATGGTTACACCCTCCAGACCTTCACCACCTATATCATCTTCGCTAGCCTTCTGGCAAGCCTCAACTCCTTTTCAATCGGTGAAGACCTGTCCCACTCGATTTTGCAAGGGCAGATTGCTGGGGAATTTTTGCGGCCCTACTCTTTTATCCTCTCCCTCTTCTTCAAGGATTTAGGGACAAAATTGATTGAACTCTTCAAGTTTTTGGTGGTCTTTTTCATCATCCTCTTGGTGCAGAGTGATTTTTACCTACCAGATGGAAAGACTATATTAGTCTTTCTCCTATCTGCTATCTTGGGAATGTTTATTGTGCAATTCTTAGACTTGGCTTTTGGTTTTGCGACTTTCTTTACGGTCAATGCTTGGGGAGTCATGCTGCTACGCATGGGACTCTTCAACCTGTCATCCGGAGCCCTCTTACCGCTAAGCTTTTACCCTGAAAAAGTCGAAAAAGTCTTGAGTTTCATGCCCTATAACTATGCAATCAATGTGCCTATTTCTATTCTCTTAGGCAGAGAAACTGACCTGTCCTTGCTGGGCTTGCAGTTGCTCTGGTTGCCTGTCCTTGCTGGCTTTATCGCGGCTCTATGGTCCCAAGCCAAGCGAAAAATTGTCATTTTTGGAGGCTAGGATGAAAAAGTATATAGGTCTTTATTTGTACAATGTCAAGGTCTTCATGATGGCCCAGATGTCTTTTCGGGTAGATTTTTTCATCGGTCTGGTCTCATCTTTGGTGGAGCAGGTGGTCTATTTGATTTTCCTCAATGTCCTTTTTAGTAATATCAAGGAGATTGCAGGCTTTAACTACGGGCAGATGCTGTTTATCTATGGAATGGCAACGGTGGGGCGGTCGGTCCACTTGATTTTCTTTGATAATCTGTGGATGTTCGGTAGCCGCTACATTCGTCGGGGGGAGTTTGAACGCCTCTTGCTCTTGCCGGTCAATCCGCTCTTTCAGCTGGTCTGCGAACGAATTCAGCCTCAGGGCATCGGTACGACGATGATTGGTGGCGTGGCTCTCTGGCAGTCTTCGCAGATTTTGGGCTTGGAATGGTCTGTCTGGAAGATTCTCCTGTTGGTTTTTATTGCCATTTGCATCGGTCTGCTCTATGCGGCAATTCAGCTGGGACCAACAGCTCTTGCCTTTTGGATCGTGGAATCCTTCCCTCTCACCATGGGGATTTTCGCACTCAACCAAATGGCCCAATACCCGCTCAATATCTATCCAAAAGTCATTCAATTCCTACTGATTTTTGTCTTTCCCTATGCCTTTACCGCCTACTTCCCAGCCCTCTACTTCCTGGACCTCTCCATGTGGGGCCTCGCACTCCCCCTCGTTGTTGCCATCATCTTTACGATTAACTATAAACTCTTCCGCTATGGTATGACCAAGTTTACGAGTGTTGGTGGTTGACGGAGCCCGGGGAGATGCTCCATCAAGTTGGAGATAGAGGCGACCAGAGTCGGCTGTCATTAACAAGTCTACGGATAGACTTGCTCAAGTTGGAGATAAAAGCTAGCGACAGCTAGCCACAGAATGAAGACAAACATCTCGATTGATGTTTGTCTTTTTCTGTTTATTGGTCTGATAGTCGGTCTTTTTGCCAGAATCGTGGCTATTTGTACAATATAAAAAGGCTTCCCTGCCCTCATTTTTACCAATTTCTTGAGATTTAAACACGCCAAAGTCAGTCCAACCTTATCTTCCATTTTGGACTTGCCTTTCTCTCTTGTATAACGAAGATTGTGGTACTCGTTGGCTGTCCCAAAGAGGCGTTCAATCTCCTCACTGCGCAATTGTGCTTCTCAAGTTTAACGAGCACAAGTAAAAACGACCTATCAGTGTTGAACCTATCTAGTTTCTAGGGGGCTAGCTAAATAGGGCTTTGAAGCTCCTAATTCGCTCTCATATTTTCAAGCTCATGAAAAAATGGTCCACTCTGTCATTGCGCTTTACACATTTCTAGAGCGCAAGAAAAAATGACCCGTTGGGGTCATTTTTTTAATCTTCGTTTACGAATGGTAGCAATGCCATAACGCGAGCACGTTTGATAGCTGTTGTTACTTTACGTTGGTTTTTAGCTGAAGTTCCAGTTACACGACGTGGAAGGATTTTTCCACGTTCAGAAATGAAACGGCTAAGAAGCTCAGTATCTTTGTAATCAACATATTCAATTTTGTTAGCTGCGATATAGTCAACTTTTTTACGGCGTTTGAAACCGCCACGACGTTGTTGAGCCATGTGTTTTCTCCTTTATATATTTAGTATCGACCTAAAATGGTAGGTCATCGTCTGAAATATCCATTGGGTTTGATGCACCAAATGGACTTTCTTCTCGAGCGAAGTTCGGTGTAGATTGTGCAGGTGCTTGATAAGGTGAATTGTAATCATTGCCACCAGCAAATGAATTACCAGCAGAATATCCGCCACCTTGACCTTCACGGGCAGTACGGCTTTCCAAGAGTTGGAAACTTTCAGCAACTACCTCAGTTACATAAACGCGTTGCCCTTGCTGATTGTCGTAACTACGGGTCTGAATGCGACCAGTCACGCCAATGAGAGCACCTTTCTTAGCCCAATTCGCCAAATTTTCAGCTTGTTGACGCCAGATAACTACGTTGATAAAGTCCGCTTCACGCTCGCCATTTTGATTTTTAAAATTACGGTTAACTGCAAGTGTAAAAGTCGCAACAGCTTGGTTTGACGGAGTGTAACGAAGTTCTGCATCGCGGGTCATACGACCAACCAATACTACATTATTTATCATATAAAACCTTCTTACGCGTCAAGTTTCACAATCATGTGACGAAGAATGTCGCCGTTGATTTTTGACAAACGGTCAAACTCTTTAAGAGCTTCGTCGTTAGTCGCTTCAACGTTAACGATGTGGTACAAACCTTCACGGAAATCTTGGATTTCGTAGGCAAGGCGACGTTTTTCCCATGCTTTTGATTCAACGATTGTTGCACCGTTGTCAGTCAAAATAGAGTCAAAGCGTGCTACCAAAGCGTTTTTAGCTTCTTCTTCAATGTTTGGACGAATAATATAAAGAATTTCGTATTTAGCCATTGATATGTTCCTCCTTTTGGTCTAATGCCCCCAGGTCCTAGCCTGTGGGAAGTGAGGGATACTCACAAGAAACTATTATATCATATTTGGACCAAATAGCAAGAAAAACATCCACAAAATACACAAGAAAAGAACAGTCAGACTGCTCTTCTCATGGATTATTCTACACTAAATAGATATGGATAGACTGGTTGGTTTCCTTGATGGATTTCAACCTCTACATCTTCAAATTTCTCTTCCAATTGATCAGCAAGGGCTTGTGCTGTATCCTCGTCACCATCCTCACCAATATAGATAGTCACGATTTCACTATCTTCATCCAACATTTTATCAAAGGTAGCAACAAGCGTCTCCATCATATCTGGATTAGAAACCACAATCTTGCCATCAACCATACCCAAGTTATCATTTTCATGAATTTCCAGACCATCGATAGTTGTGTCACGGACTGCAGTTGTCACGCTACCACTTTTCACTTCTGCAAGTGATGCCGTCATCGCTTTAAAGTTGCTGTCCAAATCACGACTTGGATCAAAGGCAAGCAAGCTAGTGAAGCCTTGTGGTAGAGTCTTGGTTTCTACCACCTTAACCGCCACTTCAGCAACTTCTGCTGCAGTCTGAGCCGCCATCAAGATGTTCTTGTTGTTTGGCAACAAGATGACATTGCGAGCATTGACCAATTCAATAGCATTGACAAAATCCTCTGTTGAAGGGTTCATGGTCTGACCACCTGAAATCACATAATCAACGCCTTGTGATTTGAAGATCTCTGTCAATCCTTCTCCAGCTGCAACAGCGATAATGCCGTATTCTTTTTGCTCAGCTGGTTTTTGGTAGGCTTCTTCTTTTTCAACTTGCGCTTCATGTTGTTCACGCATATTGTCTACTTTTACCTTGACTAAGCTACCATATTGGAGACCTGCTTGCATAACCAAGCCTGGATCTTCTGTATGGACGTGAACTTTTACAATTTCATCATCATTGACTACAAGGAGTGAATCTCCTAGGTCGTTGAGGTAGTTACGGAATTCTTCATAATCAAAGTCTTTCACATAAGTAGGACCTTGGCGAAGGGCAACCATGATTTCCGTACAGTAACCAAAGGTAATGTCCTCAGTCGCTACATGACCAGCAACTGACTTGTGGTGTTCTGCATTAATCATTTCTGTCATGACTGCTGGAGTTGCTTCAAAATCCTCAGAAGCAATGTATTCACCAGTCAAAGCTGACAAGAAACCTTCGTAGATATAAACAAGACCTTGACCACCAGAGTCAACAACCCCAACTTCTTTCAAGACTGGAAGCATATCAGGTGTTTTCTTGAGGGCACGGTTGGCACCTTCAAGAGTTGCACGCATGACTTCAATGGCATCATCTGTTTCTTCTGCTTTTTTTAGGGCAGCCGTCGCTGCACCACGAGAAACGGTCAAAATGGTACCCTCAACTGGCTTCATAACGGCCTTATAAGCCACTTCTACACCATGTTGGAAGGCCTGTGCCAAATCCTTACCATCTAATTCAACCTTGCCTTTAACAGACTGGCCAAAACCGCGGAACAATTGTGACGTAATAACGCCAGAGTTTCCGCGAGCACCCATGAGTAAACCTTTTGATAAGATTTGAGCGACTTCACCAACTGTATTTGCTGGCTTATCCGCAACTTCTTTGGCTCCATTGGTAATGGTCATACCCATATTGGTACCAGTATCCCCATCTGGAACAGGGAAAACATTAAGTGAGTTGACGTATTCAGCTTGTTTATTCAGACGAGTTGATGCTGCCTGCACCATTTCTTGAAATAAACTAGTAGTAATTTTAGACACAATTATTCTCCTACGACTTTAATATTTTGGATGAAAACATTAACGGCATCCACAGAGATACCCAATTGATTTTCCAAGTTGAACTTGACACGTTCTTGGATATTGCGAGATACTTCACTGATTTTTACACCGTAGCTCATAACAGTGTAGACATCAACTGCAATACGACCATCTTCCAAGGTCTTGATGACAACGCCCTTGGCATAGTTTTCCTTTCTCAAAAGAGCCTGGAAATTGTCTTTGATGGCGGATTTGCTAGCCATGCCGACCACACCAAAAATCTCGGTCGTAGCTCCACCGACAACTGTGGCAATCACGTCGTCAGTCAATTCAATTTGGCCGTCTTTTGTATTGATTTTAACAGTCATATTACTTTACCTCAAATAGTTTTATCACTCCATTTTACCATACTTTCGCCATTCTGTAAAAAACAAGCTTGTGACAGCAGACGGAAGACTAGGTTTCTTTGGCAAAAAAAATAACCCAAAAGGGTCATTTCTTAAACGCGTTCTACTTTACCTGATTTAAGGGCACGAGCTGAAGCCCAAACTTTTTTAGGTTTACCGTCAATCAAAACAGTAACTTTTTGAAGGTTTGGTTTAACTGCGCGTTTAGTTTGGTTCATTGCGTGTGAACGGTTGTTACCTGATACAGTCTTACGACCAGTGAAATAACATACTTTAGCCATTGTATCTTCCTCCTCATTTGATCAAATATATCGGATGTGCTAGCACCACATACCATACTATTCTAACAGAAAAGAATGAAGTTGGCAAGGAATATTTTTATTTTTTTCTTTCGACAGTTCTCCAAGAATATTGAAGCCTGTCTATCAGACAGAATTGACATTTGACCAAGCTTGTTTCAAATCTTCTAAGGACAAGCCATTGAAAAAACGGATTTCCTTGTTCGCAATCAGAGATTGCTTCACAGAATAGGACTGTTTGAAACAGTAGATTAGATAAAACTCAAAAAACCAACCTTGCGGTTGGTTTAGA
Organism: Streptococcus sp. A25; assembly: GCF_043674095.1. Classification (NCBI taxonomy): domain Bacteria; kingdom Bacillati; phylum Bacillota; class Bacilli; order Lactobacillales; family Streptococcaceae; genus Streptococcus; species Streptococcus sp. A25. The sequence goes on along the minus strand of NZ_JBIMJO010000004.1, from coordinate 74,406 downwards.
TAGCATTACTTATATAACATTAAGCTTTGTTCGCTGAACCAAATACGTCGATTCGCTCTTCAACAGATGCTTGGATAGCTTTTACGCCGTCAGCCAAGAATTTACGTGGGTCAAAGAGTTTTTTCTTGTCGTATTCTGCTTCGTTTGCTTCATAAGCTGCTGCAAACTTACGAGTTGCGTTTGCAAATGCGATTTGACACTCAGTGTTAACGTTAACTTTAGCAACACCCAATTTGATTGCTTCTTGGATTTGTGCATCTGGAATACCAGAACCACCGTGCAATACGATTGGGAAACCTGGTACAGCCTCTGTCAATTTACGCAAGTGGTCAAGGTCAAGACCTTCCCAGTTTTCTGGGTATGGACCGTGGATGTTACCGATACCAGCTGCCAAGAAGTCAATACCAGTTGCAACCATTGCTACTGCATCTTCGATTGGAGCCAATTCACCAGTACCAACGATACCGTCTTCTTCACCACCGATAGTACCAACTTCAGCTTCAACTGAGATACCTTTAGCGTGTGCCAATTCTACAACTTCTTTTGCTTTTGAAAGGTTTTCTTCTACTGGAAGGTGTGAACCGTCAAACATGATAGAAGTGTAACCAACTTCGATACACTCAAGTGCATCTTCGTAGTGACCGTGGTCAAGGTGAATAGCAACTGGAACTGTGATGTTCATTGACTCGATCAAGTTTGCGATCAAGTTGCGAGCTACTTTGTAACCACCCATGTACTTAGCCGCACCCATAGAAGTTTGGATAAGAACTGGAGCTTGTTTTGCTTCTGCTGCACGCAAGATAGCTTGAGTCCACTCAAGGTTGTTTGTGTTAAATCCACCAACTGCATAACCGTTGTCACGCGCTGCTTGGACAAATTTTTCTGCTGAAACTAATGGCATTCTAAGAGCCTCCTAATATTTTTTGGGAGTCATCCCCCATACCCTCTTATTTTAACACGATTCTCAAAAAAATGCTAGCTGAAACTGTATCCGTATGAGAAAATTTTCACATAACTTTCAGGCACAAAAAAAAAAGACTGGTTAAACCAGTCTGAAAGTCCTATGCGGAGAGAGGGACTTGAACCCTCACGACCTAAAGCGGTCACAGGATCCTTAATCCTGCGCGTCTGCCAATTCCGCCATCCCCGCTGAACACTAGATAAGTATATCACGGGGTAATACCCTTGTCAACACTTTTTTGAAAAAAAGTTCATATTTATTACTTTCTTCTCTCCAGCACCACTATCTGATCATAGTCTGCCTCATGATATGAACGATGACTAATATGAATGACCGTTGTCCTCTCCAAGTCAGGCAGGGCTTGTTCCACCATGGCAAAGGTCCGATCATCTAAACCTGAAAGGGATTCATCTAGGAGCAAGACAGGTTTGTGGAGCAAGAGGGTCCGCACCAAGGCCAAGCGTTGTTGTTGCCCACCTGAAAGAGTTGATTCTGCATCAAATAGCTCACTTTCCAACTGCTGACGACTTGCAAAACGTTGTCCCAAGCCTACCAACTGCAACCAAGTAAGAACCTCCAACTCGTCAATATCCCTTCCCAAACTAATATTCTCCCAGATGCTGGCATGGAAGAGTTTCACTTTTTGTGGCAGAAAGGCAAGATTAGCTTGAACCACCTCTTCTACCACTTCCTTCAAAGGCTGCCCATTCAGATAGACCCCTTCATCACCCTGACCCATTTGTCCCATCAGGAGGTAAGCTAAGGTCGATTTACCTACGCCGCTCTCTCCCTGAATCAGATACTTCTTCCCAGGCTCAAAGTTTAGACTCAACCCCGAAAACAAGGGAGTTCCCTCTACAGAAAAAGAAAGATTGCGCACCTGAAGAGAGGTGAATGGGTGTTTGATTTTTTTGGAAAAAGGCGGAGCTGATTCCTGTTTTAAGAGCTGTTCACGTAGATTACGAACAGAAGCCATATCTGCGATAGACGATGCAATCAAACTAATCGGCATGGTCAATTCTAAAGAAATACTATAAATTGCCACCAAGGCTCCTACTGTCATTTGACCTGCCAAAATCCTTTGACCTCCCAAAAAGAGAATCAGAACCGTCAATAGATAGAAGAACAAACCAGATAGGACATTCAACAAGGCTGACAGAAAAGCCCTCCGGTCTTCCAGTTGATAGATTCGTTTGTATTGATCATTTGTCTTGTCAGAAAAATACTGGCTACGATTGGCATTTTTGATAATGGCTAGACCTGAAAGGAGGTCATTGAGCAGAATCTGATAGACAGCCTTCTCCCGCGAGATGGCCTCCTGAACCCTTTGCCGACTATTTTGAAAAAGGTAGGGTAGCCCAATCGGTACCAAGGTCAAAAGCAGGATTGCTATGGATACCTGGCTATCCAAACCAAAGAGAGCCAGACAGGCAAACAAGAAGGACACCACTCCTTGATAGAGGGAAAACAGGGTATCATAGTAGAGTTCCTTGACCATCTCGCTATCATTATGAATAGCTGAAACCCGTTCCGCTACTTCTGATTGCTTGAGCAAGCTGGGCCCCTGCAAAAAACGATTGACTAGAGTAGCCTGAATCTTGTAACCAACCCTATTCAAAAATCGCTGATTGCAGACTTGACGAACAAACTCTGCTAGCAGCATCAAGCATAAAATCGCAAGCAACTGCCAAATCTGTACCATAAAACCAGCCCTATCCCCACTAGTTAAACTATCGGTTATTCCTGCTATCTGGTAGTTAAAGAGCACGTTTAATCCTGCTACCAAGCTAATCGCCACCAATGTCGCGATAAAATGAAGGTTCCTCACTTCTTCTCCCTCCTTTTCCTAGATCACTCATTACACATATTAAAAAACTAACAGAATCCACTAATTCGTCAAGCCTTGCTCCAAAAAGTTGAGCATCCTAAGGGTGCTCAACTCAAATGCGCTTGTCAATACTTATTTGCTTTCATTCGCAACTGCAGCTGTGACAAAGGCAGTATAGAGTCCTTCAGGACGATTTGGACGAGATTGGAGTTCTGGGTGATACTGACAGGCCACAAAGAACTTGTTCTCAGGAATTTCAACAATCTCAACCAAGCGGTTGTCTGGCGATACACCAGAGAAGACAAAACCAGCTTCTTCAAATTGCTGACGGAAGTCATTGTTAAACTCGTAGCGGTGGCGGTGGCGACGCTGGACAACTTCTTGGTTGTCATAGGCTGCAGCAGCCTTGGAGCCTCGTTTGAGCTTGCTTGGATAGAGGCCAAGGCGGAGGGTGCCGCCCAAGTCTTCGACACCAATTTGATCACGCATGATGTCAATGATTGGGTATTTGGTTTCTGGATCCAACTCAAAACTATTGGCTCCTTCTAATCCAAGAACGTGGCGAGCAAATTCCACACAGGTCAACTGCATGCCCAAGCAGACGCCTAACATAGGCACATCATTCTCACGCGCATAGCGAATGGCTTGAATTTTTCCTTCGGTACCGCGTTGACCAAAGCCACCAGGTACGATGATTCCCTGGGCTTGTCCAAGTCGGTCAGCTACATTTTCTGCTGTCAGGTCGTTGGCATTGACCCAATCCAACTCAATCGCAGCATCGTTGGCATAGCCAGAGTGTTTCAAGGCTTCTACAACTGAAATGTAGGCATCTTGGAGTTCGACGTATTTTCCAACAAGAGCAATCTTAACGTTTTTCTTGAGGTTGAGTACCTTGTCAACCATAGCTGACCACTCTGTCATATCCGCTGGCGGTGTATCCAATTTCAAATGGTCGCAGACAATCTGGTCCATATTCTGGGCCTGTAAATTGAGCGGAATTTGATAAAGATGCTCCACATCGAGTGACTCAATAACCGCCTCCGGTGTCACATCGCAGAACTGGGCTAATTTATTTTTAATCCCTTGGCCGGCTGGCGCTTCTGTACGAATGACCAACATGTTGGGCTGAATGCCCAATCCGCGCAATTCTTTGACCGAATGTTGGGTCGGCTTGGTTTTCATTTCCCCAGCCGCCTTGAGATAGGGCAAGAGCGTCGTGTGAATATACATGACATTGTCCGCGCCCACGTCTGCTTTCATCTGACGCAGAGCCTCAAGGAAAGGCAGACTTTCAATATCACCGACAGTTCCACCGACTTCTGTAATAATCACATCGGCATCTGTTGTCCGAGCAGCGCGTTTAATCTTATCCTTCAAAGCATCCGTGATATGTGGAATAACCTGCACAGTAGCCCCAAGGTATTCGCCCTTGCGTTCTTTTCGAAGGACTTCGCTGTAAATTTTCCCTGTTGTCACGTTGGAATATTTATTAAGATTGATGTCAATAAACCGCTCATAATGTCCCAAATCCAAGTCCGTTTCCGCACCGTCACCCGTAACAAACACTTCACCATGCTGGTAAGGGCTCATCGTCCCTGGGTCAATATTGATATAGGGGTCAAATTTCTGAATGGTCACCTTGAGACCACGATTTTTCAACAAACGACCCAGACTTGCCGCCACAATTCCTTTACCAATCGACGAAACCACACCACCAGTTACAAAAATATATTTTGTCATGCAAACTCCTTTCCTCTGCTCATGTCGCATGGAGGGGGTAAGCAACATGAAGAAAAAACAAAAATAGCTCCCTATCAACTAGGGAGCCCTGACCTCAAAAGAGGTGCCCGATAATATACTAACTCAATTCGATGCGTTTGTCAATCTTGAACTTAGTCTTCTGTCGACTCGTCGTCAGAATAGTCGTCATCTTCTTCACCGACATCAACTTCTTCATCATCCGTCAATTCATCATCGAGGATAATTTCATTGATTTCTGAGTCGTATGATTCTACTTCATCCTTCTCATCATCTGGATTTTCATCATCGTATTCTGAACCAGGCTTGTCTTCGTAACTATCTTCATCTTCTGGATCATCGTTGCCATAATCGATAGCATCCTCATCACCATCCATGAAGGCATTGACACGTTTTTTCTTACGCTTTGGCGCATCTTCATCATCTTCTTCGAGAGTAATAACTTCCTCATCAATCTCATCGATGGCATACCATGAACGAAGACCCCATTTGTTTTCACCTAGCGGAATGAAACTACCGTCCACATTCAAGTCAGAATAGAAAGTTGGCAAGGCTACACGAATCTCACTGTTTGATTTTTCTAAATAATTCTGAATTTCATTGACCAAGTCATTGAAGTACATTTCATTGTCACGTCCACGTTCTTCCAAAATAGCACGAGCTACTTCAATCATGGAAAGTTCGCTTTTTTCTTGTCCTGCAAATACGTTAAGTTCCAAGGCTTTTCTCCTTTTTTGTCTTTCCTTTCTATTTTACGCTAAAAAAAGCAAATAGTCAAAGATAATCTTTATCGTTTTTCTGTAAAAAATACCTGCAGAGCTCAGCGCTACAGGTATTTTGTTTACTATACTTGTTCTTCTAAACTTGGAAGGGAGATGGTCCGTTTGACCCCATCCTTATCTACAAGTCGAACAACTTTGCTTGCTGCATCATATTCGAAAGCTTCAAAAGAAACTCTGTAACGGTCTGAGAGTGTGACCAGACTTTGTTCAAAGGTTTTGAAGTCCATGCCAAACTCTTCTGCTCTTCGTTTTAATTCTTCTGTAAACTCGTCAATTTCCTCAGTTTCCTCAGAAATAATTTCTTCATCACTTTCTTCCGTCTCTATTTCTTCTGTCGATTCAGATGGTGTATTTGGTGTAAATACTCCCCAGCCATCGTCTGAAACTGGGCGTTCTTGTGGATTAGTCATGTAGTATTTAACTGTTGCTAGGAAATCTTCTAGACTATACCCTTCAGGACTTCTTGCACTACCTTGGTCAAACCATTTAAAGGATACATAGTGATAGTGATCTTGATGCGGAATTACCAGAGTCCCGTTGCGTACTTCGGTCGCATAGCCAGCATTGTAGGTCAGTGCTTCGAAAGGAACGACTTTCTTCGCTTCAACTCGGTTGTAAATTTCCTCTGCTGTTTCTTTGGCAACTTGCGGCTGTTCTGGCGTTGTTGTCTCGCCTGCACTTGCTTCTGTTTCAGTTGGTACAGGTGTTGACGGTGAACTAGAATTAGATTTCTCACGTTGAGCCACCATAGCCTCTGCTGGGATTAGCTCGCTTAAGTAATTCAAATCACTCTTGTTAATCCGACGGTAACCATCTGTAATTACACGTGGGATGCGATAGTTATCCGTACCTATTTTCACTTTGGGATCTAATAGGTCTGCTGGATCAAAAATATAGCCATCTTTTGTTGTGTATTTCCCTGCAGACTTAGCTTCAGCCAGTTCTGTTGCAGAGTGAACAATCTGCCAGTTTTTCAACCCTTCACGTTTTTCAATCGGTGTAACATTTTTAGCCAGTATTTCTGCATCACACTGGTCCAAGAGAGCCTGGACTGCCGCCAACTCCTGGTCTGACAGCTCTTTTTTGGCGATAGATCGGAGGGAACCACCGGTCGCCCGTGGCAGGCTGAAGGCGCCGCTGAAGATAAAGCTGGCCGGATCCAGGACGTCCTCTGGGGTAAAGATATAGCCGTCGTTGGTAGCAAAGCGGCCCTGGGCGCGTGCTGCTGCCACTTCCTCAGCCGTGTGGATAATCTGCCAGTTTTTCAGGCCGGTACGCTGAGCCTGGTCGGTCGCATTGGCAATCGGTTTCAGGGCATTTGGATCCATGACATCATCGCCATGACCTGCTGTGGTCCAAGCTGCAGGACGAACCTCTGGGTGCTGCATAATGTAACGAATGGTCGCGATCTGCTCCTTGCTCAGCCAGCTATAAGGCAGGATGTGGATATGGTCGATATGGGGAATGACAAAGGACTCGCCTGTATCGTAGGTCGCGTTGGCTCCCTTCATTGGGATCTTGTCAATGCTGACGTGCATAGCTGGTGCCAAATCTCCAGCAACCTGTGGAGCCGTGTCAAAGCGGTAGTCCTTGTCCAGTTCCATCAGGCGCAATTCTGCAAAGGAAATTTTCATCAGGTCCAATTCATCTCGGCTGTAACGGTAGCTTTTGCCGTCCAACTGAACTTGGTAGAAGACCTTGCCTGCCTCAAGCTGCTTGCCAGTCACGGCTTGCGGATCAAAGACTGGTTTGTTTACGCTCGTATCAACTGGACTTGGTTGAGCCGGTTGTTCAGGAAGAGCTGGTTGGCTTGGCAGGACTGGAAGTGTCGGCGCCGTCGGCTGACTTGGTTTTGGAGTGGCTGGTTTATTAGCAGGCTTAGTATTTCCTGTCAAGCCTTTCTTTTCCCGAACCCATTCTTCGACTTGCTTGATTTCAAAGTCTTCTAATTCGCCAAAGCCGACATAGTGGAAATGGTCACCGTGGCTACCAATCAAGCCCTGGTCATCAACAGATGTGATGCTGGCCTTGCTGAAGGTGTAGCCGTCGCTGGTGAAATAGACCTTGCCATCCAATCCCTTGCCGTAGGCAGGGATGCGACGACCTAGATAGGTAACAAATGGCTGGTTAGTGGCTTGGGAATCAGTAGGACCTTGTTTTGGTGCAGGACTTGGCTGGGATTGATGAGGGGGATTGGCTGGTGTGGCTGGCTGGGTTGTGCCTGTCGGATAGTCAGTCCGCGTAGGCTGGGCAGCTGTATGCCCTGAGCCTGCTCTGCTATTTTCCCCAATCATCCGAGCAATCCGAGCCTCCAGTGGCGACATCTGGCTGTAAGGGATGAAATGATAGTGGTCGCCGTGGGGGATGATGACGCCGGCAGCGGTCTTTTTACTAATCATGCGTGGGTCAAAGACCAGACCGTCGGCCTCTACATGGCGCTGGGAGAGCGGTGTAGCATCTAGCTGGGCCAAGAGGCTGTTCAAATCTTGACCTGAGTGGCTTGAAAGGGCGGTCGAGCCAGTCTGGCCCTGAGACGGGTAAGTGTCCTTGGTCGACTGACCCTTGTTTGAGGACTTGCCGTCAATATAGGCCTGGGCTGCCTGTAACTCGGACGGAGACAGGTCCTTCTTAGGAATAAAATGGAAGTGGCTACCGTGAGGCACGATGAAGCCGTCTCCCGTGTCCTCAATCACATCAGTAGGGTTGAAGACATAGCCGTCATCGGTCTTATAGCGACCATCTGCTGTCCGGCCGCCACCAGCCTCCTGATAGGTCTTGTCCGAAGAGGATACCCCCTTCTGTCTCTGAACTTCCTCCTTGGTCCGCACATTTTTCTGCTGCTTTTTATCTTTGAGATAGAGGTAATACTGGCCATCTACCTTAATCACATAGCCATCCTGGACTTCATTGACAATGTGGTTGTCTTGGAGGACATAGGCTGGGTCGGTCATAATCAGCTCTTCGCTGAAAATCGCGTCGAAGGGCACCTTGCCATTGTAGTAATGGAAATGGTCACCGTGAGAAGTCACATAGCTCTGGTCGGTGATTTTGACCACAATCTGCTCGGCGTCGATATTTTCCTTGGCAGAAACTTCCTCTGGCGTCAACTGTTCAGCCAGCATACTCTTTTCTGTCTGGCTGTCTTCGATGTAGGCTACTCGGTTCTTGCTGTCTTCCGTGGCTTGGTAACGTCCCAGCTGGTAGCTACAAATGCTCATGCCCAGAACCAGGGCGGCTACTGAACCAACTAATTTCTTGTTTTTCATGTTTTCTCCTTTACTGTAATTCCTTGGCGAGGGTGTCTAAGACGGCATCTAGATTTTCCAGATAGGTTAGATTGTTTTCTGGATCTGCCTCAAGCGGGTCCAAGATTTTCAGGTCAACACCTGTGGAGCTCTTCAAGGTCTGGGCCAGCTTGTCTGACTTGCCCTTTTCCACAAAAATGGTTTTGACATCGTAGGTATCGACAAATTCCTTGATTTCTGCCAATTCTCGTGGATTAGGCTCTTCCTCTGACACACCAGCTATGCCCAGTTGCTGGAGGCCGTAGCGCTTAGCCATATAGGAAAAGGCTGTGTGCTGGGTGACGAAGGTCTTGGATCTTGTTTTTTCAAAGATAGGCTTGTATTTGTCTGCCAAATCCTGGTATTGCTGCTGGAGCTTGCTGGCATTTTCGTTGTAGTAACTAGCCCGCTCAGGGTCTGCCTCAGCCAGTAAATTACCAATCAAGACCGCCTCCTGCCCCACCAGAACTGGGTCCAACCAGGTATGGGGGTCGTATAGACTGGCCTCGTCCATGCCCTCTGTCGCCTCCACATCCTCCAGACCAGGAACTCGCTGTAGCTCTAAACCACTGGAGGCCTCCAGGACCTTGACCTTGGAACCTTGCACATTCGGCTCCAGGCGACCGGCCCAGGACTCCAAAATCTTAGAATGGTAGATAAAGACATCTGCGTCGTATATTCCCTTGACATCTGCTGGCGAGGGCTCATAAGAATGAATCCCATTTCTGGAGCCAATCATACGGATGTCATTGTAGTCACCAGAAATTTCCTTAACCAGTGAATAAATTGGGTAAAAGGAAGTCACAATCCGCAGACCAGATTGGACTTGGCTAGACTGGCTCTGCTGGCCACAGGCCGAGAGGACTAGTAGCATGAGTGATAAAAAGAGATATTTCATCCACTTCATTAGATTTCTCCTTGTTTTTTCGTTAACCAGTTAACTATAACATAAAAATAGTTAACTGGTCAAGTATTTTTAATAAAAAAGACAAAACAGTTGTTAACTGTTCTGTCTGATGGATATTATAATTCTGCAATCTGGCTCAAATTCACTTCTGCAATGGTATCATTACCAAACATGGAGATAACCATCTTAACCTTGTTATTATCGATTTCAGTGATTTTACCAGTGTAGTCTGTGAAGGCACCGTCAATGATGCGGACTGTGTCGCCCACCTTGACATCGATATCTCCTTGGACTGTTTGTCCCATAGATACCAGGATTTGGCGGATTTCTTCTTCTAAGAGTGGAGTTGGTTTGGAACGATTACCGTGAGAACCCACGAAACCTGTAACGTTTGGCGTATTACGAACCACGAACCAAGCCTCGTCAGTCATGACCATCTCTACCAAGACATAACCTGGGAAGCGATTTTCTTCCACTTCTTTCTTCTCGCCGTTCTTTTCTACCTGAACCGTCTGGGTTGGGATTTCCACGCGCAAGATGTTTTCCAACATATTGTAGGTATGCGCACGTTGGAGAAGGTTTTCTTTTACCTTGTTCTCGTATCCTGAATAGGTTTGTAGAACAAACCAGCCTTTATCAAAACTATCGTACATAGTCGTTCCTTTCTTTTGAAAGCTGTATTGAAGACGCTAAAAAAAGCCCGAAGGCTTTCGCTTTTCTTTATTATACCACTTCCATTTTACAAATGGCAAGTATTTTACTAGAAAAGATTGATCAAGCTCATCAAGCCCTTGGACAAAATGAGGTCAAATATATACACAAGTACCACGAAGAAGGCTGTGTATTCTACGACTGAGAAGAAATCTTTCCAACTCTGCTTGCGCGTTGGCCAGGCAGTGTCTTTTAAAATACGGAAAATATCTGCGACGAATTTCACCTGCTACTCCTATCTAGTTTCCTTGTGGACCGTATACTGACCACAGTGTTTACAAAATTTATTTACTTCTAACCGTGTTGGCTTGGGATTGCTCGATAGGGAAATAGAATAGTTACGAGATCCACAAACTGTACAAGCTAGGCTTGCTTTTTTTAGTGCCATATAGCCCTCCAATAAACCTTATTTTATCATGTTTTAGCTCATTTGACAACTACTCAAACCAACTTCTTATATTGTCTATGAGGGTGCGTGCTCGCTCAGGTAGCTGGGCATCAATGATTTGTTGCTTGGTTTCTTCTAGAAGCTGTCTTGCTCGGTCACTGATTTCCTGGATTTGCTCTGGGCTGATGACCGGCTCTGTCGGTCCTGTCTCCACTTGATTGATAGGCACAATGCCATTCATGGCGTAAGCATTGTCCACTGTAAATGGTGTCCCGCTGGTCTGACTCAAGAGATTGGCCGCAACTGTTTGGAAGAGCACAGGCGCCTTCCAGGAATTATTGGCATCGATATAGTGGGTCTCGTCAGTCTTTTCAAAACCAACCCACTGGCTGATAACCAAGTCAGGTGTATAGGCGATAATCCACTGGTCATTGATAAGAGAGACATCAAAGTTGGTCTCGGTAGTCCCCGTCTTTCCGGCTAGATTGTAGCCGTAGACATCCGCATTGACCCCTGTACCGTTGGTAAAAGTTCCCAGCATCATAGAGGTCATCTTGTCTGCCACTGACTTATCGATCACCTTGGTCGACTGAGAACGGTGGTCCACAATGACCTTGCCATTGGCCGTTTCAATACGGCTAATCAGATGAGCATCCTTCATGGTCCCATGGTTGGCAAAGGCACCATAGGCCTGGGCCATTTGCAGGGCATTGGTCTCCACACCAGATCCTATAGCCACTCCTAGTACCTTTTCAACCTTATTCATGTTCAGGCCAAATTTTTTCCCGTATTCAAAGGCGGTGTCAATCCCCAAGGTGTCGACAATGGATGCCACAGGCAAATTGTAAGACAGGGCTAAGGCTTGGTACATTGGAATAGATTCCGATGTAGACAGGTCATTATTCTGCAAGGTATAGGTCCCGTAGGTCGTCGTGTGGTTGTCCAGCTCTTTATCAATTTCCCAGCCTGCCGACACTGCCGGAGCATAGGCAACCAAGGGCTTGATGGTCGAACCCGGACTTCTCTTGGCCTGGGTTGCGAAATTGAAGTTACGGAAGGCATAATCTTCGGATGAATTAACCCGCCCAACCAGCGCTCGAACGCCACCTGTAGACGGATCCAGGGCCACGCTTGCCCCCTGAGCATAGGAACTATCATAGGCAGACTGCGGGAAGAGACTCTCATCATTAAAAATCACCTGGAGATTAGCCTGAGAGGTCTGGTCCATCTCCGTATAAATCCGGTAGCCGTTGTTGATAATGTCACTTTCTTTCAATCCATATCGGTCAATGGCCTCTGCAATAACCGCATCAAAATAAGAGGGATAGGCATAGTTGCTAGCCTTGCCCGCATAAGCATCGTAGAGCTGACTGCCCACGTCCACCTGCATTCCTGCATCAGCAGTTGCCTGATCAATAAACTGGGCATCCACCATGACCTGCAAAATAGTATTACGGCGGTTGGTCGCATTTTCAATGGAATAATAAGGATTGTAAATCTCAGGCCCCTTGAGCATGCCGGCTAAAACAGCCGATTGCTCCAGACTCAAATCGCTAGCATTAACCCCAAAATACTTGAGACTAGCATCCTGAACCCCCCAGACCCCGTTGCCAAAATAGGCATTGTTGAGGTACATGGTCAGGATTTCCTGCTTGCTATATTTTTTATTGATTTCAAGGGCCAGGAAATACTCCCTCGCCTTCCGGCTAATGGTCTGGTCCTGAGTCAGGAAGGCATTTTTGGCCAACTGCTGGGTAATGGTCGAACCACCGCCAGACCGGCCCAAGGTGAGGAAGGCCAGTAGGGTCCGCTTGTAGTTGATACCAGAATTTTCATAAAAAGTCCTGTCTTCCGTAGCGATGACGGCATTTTCCAGATTATCCGAAATGGCATCCAGCTCCACATAGGTTCCTTTCTGCCCCGACAGGGTACCAGCTTCCAAACCGTCCTTGTCATAGATAACCGTCTTGGCCTTGAGGGCCTCCTGCAAATCGCCAACATTTGCGGTCTTGGCTAGGAAGAAGAGATAGCCTCCCACCGTCAGTATCAAAACACCCAGAATAATCAGCAGAATTTTAGTCAGCTGGTAACGGCGCCAAAATTTGCGAGCAGGCTCTGGAATCCGACTTTCCTTTTTAGGTTTATCGGACCTGTCACGACTGCCTCGGGCTGAGCGACGACTAAATCTGATTTTCTTCCCACTTTCTAAACCTGGTAGGTCTATGTTTTTCGTTTCTCCCATGTCAGACTCTGCGCTTGTAAATTGGTCGCTAGTATAGGCCTTGGTCTGGTCCAGAGACTCGAAATCCTCTGGCACTTCAATGGGCTCAAACTGCAAATCGTCCTTGTCCATGCCCCCTCCTCTTTCTCTAGTTTTGGACTATTATACTATATCGGCCCAAATTTTTCAGCTACCAATCCTTTGGTTGAACTGTGACAGCCCATAAAATCGGTCTTAGGACTGAAAATATGGTAGAATAGGACTATTCTCTATTGATAAGGAAAAGACTATGACTGAAATCTACGACATTACCATTATCGGCGGTGGTCCTGTTGGGCTCTTTGCTGCCTTCTACGCCCATCTGCGCCAGGCCAAAGTCAAAGTGATTGATTCGCTGCCCCAACTCGGTGGACAACCCGCCATCCTCTATCCTGAAAAATCCATCCTGGACATTCCTGCCTTCCCAAGCCTGACTGGTCAAGAATTGACGGACAACCTGCTTGCCCAGTTAGCCCCATTTGACACCACTATTTGCCTCAATGAAACCCTGATAGCTATCCAACCGGGTGAAGTCATCACTTTGACAACCAACAAGGACACCCACCAGACCAAGTCGGTCATCATCGCCATGGGTGGCGGAGCCTTCAAGCCCCGTCCTCTGGAGATTGACGGAGCTGACAGCTATGAAAACGTTCACTACCATGTGTCCAATATCCAGCAGTACGCAGACAAGGACGTCCTTGTCTTGGGTGGTGGCGACTCCGCTGTTGACTGGTCTCTGGCCTTTGAAAAAATCGCCAAAACCACCAGCATCGTCCACCGACGCGACAATTTCCGTGCCCTAGAGCACAGCGTCGAGGACCTAAAAAAGTCTAGCGTCGCCATCCACACTCCCTATGTTCCTAAGGAACTTTCTGGGGGAAATGGCAGAGCTGCTGCTATTCGTTTCGACAAGGTCAAGAGCGAGGACCAGCTCACCCTGAACTTCGACCACCTCTTTGTCAACTACGGTTTCAAATCATCGGTCGGAACCCTGAAAGAATGGGGATTAGACCTGCATCGTCACCGCATTTTAGTCAACAGCAAACAGGAAACCTCACAGGCCGGCGTCTATGCTATCGGCGATTGTTGCTACTACGAAGGCAAGGTTGACCTGATTGCTACAGGCTTTGGCGAGGCTCCGACTGCCGTCAACAATGCCATGAACTACATCAATCCAAACGAAAAAGTGCAACCAAAACACTCAACCAGCCTATGATGAAAATTAACATTCGCATTCCCCAAGCCTTTCCAGAATTGACTGTCAAAGAAGTCTTGGAAGATTATTTTCTCATTCCCAGAAAAATCCGCCACTTCCTCCGCACCAAAAAACACGTCACCGTCAATGGGCAAACCGTTAACTGGCAGAGTTCCATTGCTCCCGGTGACCTGCTAGAATTGACCTTTGATGAGGAAGATTATCCGGAAAAGACGATTCCTATGGGGCAGGCAGACTTGGTCGAAGAGCTCTATCAAGATGAACATCTGATTATCGTTAACAAGCCCGAAGGAATGAAGACCCACGGCAATGAGCCGACGGAAATCGCCTTGCTCAACCATGTATCAGCTTATGTCGGTCAAACCTGCTATGTGGTCCACAGGCTGGATATGGAGACCAGCGGAGCCATTCTTTTTGCCAAAAATCCCTTTATCCTGCCCATTCTCAACCGTCTCTTAGAGGATAAGGTCATCTATCGCGATTATCTAGCCCTCTGCCAAGGTCATCTCAAGCAGGAGAGTTGGACCATTACAGACAAAATCGGGCGCGACCGTCATGATCGCAGGAAACGATTGGTCGATCACCGCAAGGGTCAGGAGGCTGTCACTCATGTCAAACAACTGGAAAAAGTCGGCAAGAACAGCCTGATTTCCTGTCGCTTAGAAACTGGACGCACCCACCAAATCCGCGTCCACCTAGCCCACCACGGTCATGCCCTCATTGGCGACCCACTCTATAGCAAAGTCAGCGCTCCCCGCCTCATGCTCCACGCAGCCCGCCTCAGCCTGACCCACCCACTGACACTCGAAGAAATTAGTGTAGAAGCAAGGTCGGAGAGTTTTGAGAAAGAACTGAAAAAAAGCTGAAGTTTCAGCTTTTTAACTTACATATAATTTTATGTTAATTACCCGCTTTACTCATACTCAATGAAAATCAATCTAGCCCAGCTTCAACTGTTTGGGGAACAGTTGAAGGCTGGAAATAGAGCGAACTTGTTCGCCTCAAAAATGCCGAAGGTAGAACTCTGTCGCTCTCTCGTTTCAAGGCGACAGGCTGAAAACCTCCCCCGGATCTTTTCACTCACCAAGGCTCTTGACAACGGATAAGATGATTTTCGAAGAGTATCAAATCCCCTGGCCAATCAGCTGCTCCGTCCACATGACATCATCATAGACAAAACCAAGATTGGTCTCACCGTCCAAACCATAGATAAGACGGACAGATATCTTCTCACCGGCCTTTATTTTCTCAGCCAGATTGACATCATAGGTCCGTAAGTCCAGGGTCAAAGGGAAGTCCGTTGAAAGGTCAATCAGGTTAAAATAATATTCGTCAAAGTAAATATCTTCCTGACCAGGATTTTCCACTTCCAAATCTACCACATAGGCCGAAGGGTAATAATCATCCACCAGATCCACGCTGTCGTCTTGTCCCATGGATTGCACCGTCACGCGCAGGCCATCCGCAAAGTCAACACTTTCTCCGACCTCGTGCTCTCGATAGGTCCTGGTGCTATCAAATTCCGTAGAAGGCTGGTCCAGAGAAAGCTCGCTAAAGCCAAGACCAATGATGAGTAACAAGCAAGTCACCCCTAGCACAAGACTGGCTACAGCGCCAATTATGGTGGTCCAAAAGAGGGGCTGTTTGTAGAGAGCTTTCTTAGGATAGTACATATAGCCGTCTTCGACGACGAAATCTTTCTGCTGCATAGGAACTCCTTATTTCAAGCTGGCTGTAGGCAGGTCGATGCCTGCCTGGCGTAGGGCATCTTGATAAAATCCTAAAAATTGATGGTAGATATTGCTTTGTTGACCATGTGCTACAAATAGATTGACACGGAAAACAAACTGACCATTGGTCGTATTTTGCGGTCCAAGAACTGTCACACCTGTAATCTGATCAAAGTTGCCAACTTCTCTACGGTTGACTTCCTCAATTACTCGACTTACCTGCTCCAAATCGGTGTTAAATTTAAGCGGAATATCTACCTGAGCTCGCATATCTCCACGAGATTGATTGGACACGACAAGGATATTACGATTGGGAATAAAATGCAAGGTCCCATCTGCATCACGTACTTGTGTCGTCCGAATACCCATGCTCACAATGGTGCCTGAAATAGTAATGGGACCGTTGGTTAACTTAACCACATCTCCGACGTCAAACTGTCGTTCAATTAAGATAAAGAATCCATTGACCAAGTCTGAGAGAAAACCTTGTGCCCCCAGCCCAACAGCTACCCCGGCAATCCCGGCTCCTGCAAGAAGACTAGATACCGGTAAGCCTAAAATGCTCAAGATACAATAAATGAGAATAAAGTAGAGCAAATAATTCAGAATACTCTCCACCAGACGGCTAATCGTTTTTTGGCGACCAATGTCTTGTGTAGATACCTTTAGAGAGGGAACCAAAACCTTTTTCACAGAAGCTTTGGCTATCTTCTTGATAATGTAAAATGCAACAAAGAGTAAAACTAGCGATAGAACCTTATTTAGACCTGCTGTCACAATGACCTCAATATTAAATTGAGAAAAATACTTGATAATAAAATCATTCATGAGATAATTATAGCAGAAAAAACTATAAAAACCTAAAAGACAGCCAAATGACTGTCTTTCATCTTATTTCTTCTTTGCAAAATACTGGCGTGTCTCCTTGATGATAACAGGCGAGAGAGCCAGTAAGGCAATCAAGTTTGGAAGAGCCATGAGCCCGTTCACAATATCTGCGATGGTCCAAATCAAGTCCAACTTGAGGAAACCACCTAAGGCAACCATAGCTACAAAGACCAGACGGTAAGGTAAGATGGCTTTGGTTCCAAATAGAAACTCAATACAGCGTTCCCCATAATAAGACCAACCCAGAATGGTCGTATAGGCAAAGAGAACTAAACTGATGGTCAAGGCCAAGACACCTGGCTGTCCAAATACTGTCGAAAAGGCTGCCTGAGTGAGCGGAGCCCCTGCCAACCCTTCTATAGACCACTGACCAGTTACTAGAATCGTCAAGCCTGTCAAGGTACAGAT
This sequence comes from Streptococcus sp. A25, assembly GCF_043674095.1. NCBI lineage: Bacteria > Bacillati > Bacillota > Bacilli > Lactobacillales > Streptococcaceae > Streptococcus > Streptococcus sp. A25. The sequence continues at coordinate 57,282 of NZ_JBIMJO010000004.1, read as the reverse complement.
GATGAGTGTATCGATAAAGGTACCCGTCATTGAAATCAAGCCCTGTTCTACTGGATTATCTGACTTAGCTGCTGCTGCTGCAATAGGCGCCGAACCTAGACCAGATTCATTGGAGAACACCCCACGCGCAATCCCACGCTGGATTGCCTGTTGCACGGTCGCACCTGCAAAGCCACCCACAGCTGCTGCTGGGGTAAAGGCTGATGTAAGAACCATAGCTATGGTTGGCAAGAGCTGATCCCAATGCAGAGCCAAAACGATTACACTTGCCAAGACATACAAAATCGCCATAAATGGGACAATTTTAGTTGAAACATCAGAGATTTTTTCAATCCCTCCGAAGATAAAGAAAGCGATGGAAATGGCAGTTACGATGCTGACCAACTGGGGAGCCAGACCAAAGCTAGCAGACATGGATGAGGCAATGGAATTAACCTGAGAAAAAGTTCCCATCCCCAAGAGGGCCACTAAAACTCCTGAAATGGCAAAGAAAACTGCTAAAGGCTTCCACTTTTGTCCCATCCCCAAGGTGATATAGTGCATCGGACCTCCTGCTGCTTGCCCATTGGCATCCTTGGTACGGTATTTAATGGCTAAAAAGCCTTCTGCATATTTGGTTGCCATCCCGAAAAAGGCCGCCACCCACATCCAGAAGAGGGCACCTGGTCCACCTGTAGTAATAGCTGTCGCAACTCCGACAATATTTCCTGTACCAACTGTCGCTGCCAAAGCTGTACAAAGGGCCGCAAAGCTGGACACATCTCCCTGACCAGACTGGTCACTGGAGAAAATCAAACGAAAGGCCGTTGGCAACTTACTGATTTGAAAGATTCCCAACCGAAGGGTAAAATAGACACCCGTTCCGACCAATAGTAATAAGAGGGGCAGACCCCACACAAGGTTATTAATGTTTTGCATCAATTCTAACATAGCTTCCTCCTAAGTATGATTCCTAATCCTATAAAGCTGCCGGAAAAACAAAAAGAGGCTGAACACTTCAACCTCTAGAATCAACGTGAAAAATACAGAAAAAGCCTATTTTTTCAACGCTCTGTCCTTTTACCTGAGAGTTTCAGTAGCTCTACTTTTCCAAGCAGGACTACCTTGCCCCTTCGGTGCCAAAATGGTCTCTCCAGAGTTCCGTCCATTGAACAGTCAGTTTCCCTTCTACCCAATATCAACCGGTTATTCAGTTTTATCTTGCTCTATTCTAGACTATTTTTCAGGAAAAATCAAGCAAGTTTTCAAAAAATTATCCCAACAAGTCCAAAAACAGTCCATATCCTGCTTCTTCCATTTCCTCTCTCGGGATGAAGCGAAGGGCTGCGGAGTTGATACAGTAACGGAGACCGCCTTTATCACGTGGTCCATCATCAAAGACATGACCTAAATGAGCATGACCAGCCCGACTGCGGACTTCAATACGGTTCATGCCGTGGGACTTATCTTGGAAATAAGTCGCCACTTCCTTGCTGATTGGTTTGGTAAAGGAGGGCCAGCCGCAGCCTGAGTCGAATTTGTCTGTCGAGAGAAAGAGCGGCTCGCCAGTCGTAATATCGACGTAGATGCCAGCTTGGTCGCTATTCCAAAACTCATTTTCGAAGGGTCTTTCCGTCGCAGCTTCTTGAGTGACTTGATACTGGAGGTCGGTCAAGCTGTCTTTTAAGACTTGCTGGTCTGGCTTTTGGTAGTCTGCTACATCAATCAGAGGGATTTTTGCCTGCCCAAGATCGATATGACAGTACCCTTGGGGATTTTTCTTGAGATAATCCTGATGGTAATCTTCGGCGGGAATGTAATGTGCGAGTGGCTCCACTTCAACGGCTAGGGGGCGTCCGCCAAAGAGCTGGGACTGCTCCGTCATGACTTGCTCGATAGTCGGCAAATCAGCCTCATCTGTGTAATAGATACCAGTCCGATACTGGCGACCTTTGTCAGGTCCCTGCTGATTGACAGAGAAGGGGTCAATGACGCGGAAATAGTAGAGGAGAATTTCCCGCAAATTGATACGAGTCTCATCATAGGCTAGATAGAGCGTCTCTGCGTGGTCTGTTTGTTTGAGGAGTTGATAATTGGTCGTCTCCACCTGCCCATTAGCATAGCCCACGCTGGTGTCAAGAATGCCATCAATCTGGGAAAAGTAGCCTTCCATTCCCCAGAAACAACCGCCTGCTAGGTAAATTTCTTTCATGTTTGTCTCCTCCTATATCATCTAATCTATTCTTAAAAGTAGGACGCATATTCCTCCCGCCTACTCTATCTCATCTTGAATTTCTTCATTTTTTGTATCTGTGTTGGACAACTTTTGCTCAATATACTGGTCAATATACTGGTAAACCTCCTTAGCATCTGCCTGTGACAAGCTGGCAACCTGGTTGACCTTGACCGTCAATTTCTCTAATCCGTATTTCGACTTTTCCTTGACTAATTTTTCCAATTCTTGTTCGGTCAGTTCTTGTCCGACAATGGTAATCTCCAACTGATTTTTAGTTTTATTATAAGTCCGGCTAAGAATAGTGTGAGAGGTAAATTTCTCGCTAATGTATTGATTCATGGCATCCTTACGGGCATAGTCTAAGACCAGATTTCCTGCTGAAAGCAGACTCGGAATGGTCAAGGCAAGTACTAGAGCCGTCATACCATATCTCAATTTTGGGTTCAATTTGTTCAATTCAACTGCCTTGGTCCGTCGCATCATAAAGCGGGAGCCGAAAAAGGTGGTCAACATGATGAAGATACAGTTGATCAAAAAGAGGTAGAGGGCTCCAAAGAAGTACTGGGTATTACCATGAGCCAAGCCAAAACCTGCTGTACAAATAGGAGGCATGAGGGCTGTCGCAATGGCAACACCGGGCACAATATTATTGGCCTCTTTTTTCCGACTGCCAATCACTCCAGCAATTCCGCCAGCAATGGCAATAATAATATCCCAGACTGTCGGCGAAATTCTAGCAGTCAACTCTGTACTGGCTACTGTAATCGGCGAAAGATAGAAATAGATGCTGGATACCAGCAGGCTAATAACAACTTCGACAGCCAGCAACTTCAACGCCTTCTTCATCAAGGCAAGGTCATAAATCGCCAAGCCCAGACCAAGCCCAACAATCGGTGTCATCAAGGGGGAAATCAGCATAGCACCGATAATCACTGCCGTGCTATTCATATTTAAACCAACAGAAGCAATAAAAATCGCACACATTAGGATAACTATATCACGAGTCTGTAAATCCAACTCTTCAAAGAGCTTATCACGGTATTCCATGGTTGTAAAATACTTGTTTTTCATATTCTCCACTCTCAGTTTTTTAGGTAACTTTATTATAACAATCTATTTTTTGATAGATAAAAAGGACTTTTCTCAGTCCTTCCTAGCTAGGCAATTTCTGCCAAGATTGCTTTGATTTGGTCTTTGGTATGCACACCTGCTACTTGTTTCACAACTTGTCCATCTTTTTTGAACAAAAGGGTTGGGATAGACATGATTCCAAATTGACGAGCTGTGTTTGGATTCTCATCAACATCCATCTTGTAGATACGCAGTTCATCTTCATCCACTTCGCCTGCTAATTGCTCTAAGATTGGTGCTTGCATGCGGCATGGACCACACCAAGGTGCCCAAAAGTCAACAAGGACTACGCCTTCTTGTGTTTCAACTTCAAAGTTTGCATCTGTAATAACTTGAACCATGATTTTCTCCATTTCTGATTTTGGTACTATCATTCTACACCAAATGAAGAGAGAATGCGAATTTTTGCTACGGGATGAGAGTGGAGATAGGCATGTCGAAAAAATAGTGACTTAAAACGGACTATTGTCAAGCCAAGCTAGACCGCAGGGAGCAAGCGTGAAATAGAAAATGGTTCTTCCTGTCAAATCCAGTTGTAGCAACGGGACAAGATGACGGAGTAGGTGCTACGGAGCAAGAAATTGAATAGACATACTTTGGATATCTTAAATTGAAAAGCAGATTGAACAAGTGAAACTAGACCGTAAGGATACCAGAGGGGACTAATAATCCCTTTGACTTGCCAGGTTCATTGCCAAAAGAAAAAAGTTGAACCTTTTCAACTTTTTTCCGTCAAATCCACCACGTAGGTCAATTCTTGATAGGCATCTTCTATGTCAAAGAGACCCAAGCCAGCTTCTTCACTGACTACATAAACACCTTCTCTCAAATAGTAGGGAACTTGCTGACCTTCAATATCTGAAAAGGACAATCTACCTCGCTCTAAATCAATTCCAAAACGGATGGTTGGGATGTCTTTGGGTGCTCCGACGACTAGATAGTCCGAGCAAACTAGCTGTCCGCCCCATTTTTGATACAAGTGATTGGCTACATCTCCCTCTCTGGTAAAGATGGCTAGTTTCTCTACACCTTGCTCTCTCAACTCCTGCTCTGCTTTTTCAAAAAGCGCCTGGGCAATACCCTGACCTTGAAAATCAGGGTGGACTGCTAGGTTAGTAAAATAAGCTGTCCGCTTACTTGGTGCGTAAATATAAGACTGGCTGCACTCTTCCGTGTAAATATCGATGTCGATTAGACCAACAATTTGTCCGTTTACTTCAGCCACCCATTCCACGCGGTAGTCATAAACGTCTGTCATTAGTTCGGGCTTCTCTGTTTCTCTATCATCAAAGAATGGGGAAAAGAGGTAGCTGAGTGCCTTGCAATAAACCCAGCCTTTTTCATCACTGGTTTGATAGTTTCTGATAATCATAATGTTACTCATAGCTCCTTACTTAAAGGTCACAATGGTACAGCCTGATCCACCAGCATTTTGTGGGGCGTAGCCGAACTCCTTGACCTGCTTGTTGCGACGGAGGTACTTGGTCACTCCTTCTCGGATGACTCCAGTACCGATACCGTGAACAATATCGACTTGGGCCATATTGTTAAGCAGGGCCTGGTCGATGAATTCATCCAATTCCATCATAGCCTCTTCGTAGCGTTTGCCACGGAGGTCTAAGCGGGCTTTTGGTCCTCGTACATTGGCACGTTTAACTGTATGAACCTGGCGCTTCTTAGGCTGCTCTGCCTTCTCCACCTTAACTAGCTCAAACTCCTCCTTAGTCAAGGTCATCTTAATCAAGCCCACCTGTGCTTCCCAACGGCCGTCCTTTAGTTGATTGGTCAAGGTACCACGTTGTCCATAGGCTGTGACGATAATATCATCACCCACCTTGGCAGCACGCTGGATTTTGGCTTTTTTCAGCACCTTGTTTTTAGACAAATCCACCACTTCAGGCGCCAATTTTTTCAGCTCGGCCTTGGCTTCGATAATCTGATGGGGTTTGAGGCTGGCTGCTGCATGGAGATTTTTGAGAATGTCCTCACTTTCTGCCAAAGCCAAGTCAACGATTTCCCTAGCTTCCAGACGGGCCTTATTGAGCTCGTTTTCTCTCTCACGATTGAGTTCGTCATAGAGTTTGCGGAGAGCCCTGTTCATCTTAAAGTTTTCTTGTTCTACTTCATGAATCTTATCTAGTCGATGGCGACTTTCAACTGTCTGACTTTCCAATTTCTCGATAACGCGGTTCACATCGCTATCTGTATCGGTCCAAGACTGGGCTGACTGGATGATGATATCCGATAAACCTAAACGCCGGGCAATTTCAAAGGCATTGGAGCGACCAGGAACACCCTGCATAAATTTATAGGTCGGACGCAGGCTATTGGTATCAAATTCCATGCTAGCATTTTCAATACCTGAGGTTTCTATCCCGTAAGCCTTGAGCTCAGGGTAGTGGGTAGTCGCCATTGTCTTGATCCCCCGCAGGCGAAGGTCATCCAAAATAGCCATTGCCAGCGACGCACCCTCTTGGGGATCTGTACCCGCCCCCAACTCGTCAAAGAGAATGAGGGAATCCTGATCCGCCTCCGCCAAAATCGCTACCGTATGGGTCATGTGACTGGAGAAGGTCGATAAACTCTGCTCGATGGACTGTTCATCACCAATATCCGCAAAAATTTCCTTGAAAACAGCGACCCGACTACCCTTATCAGCCAAGATTGGTAAGCCAGACTGGGCCATAAGATGGGTCAAACCCAAGGTTTTGAGCATGATGGTCTTACCACCCGTGTTGGGACCTGTAATCACAATAGCCGTCAACTGACTACCAAAATAAAGGTCGTTGGGTACAGGCTGGGCAATCAGAGGATGGCGGACATTGAGCAGGGCAATATCCTGCTTATCAGAAAGCCTAGGAACCACCGCCTTGTACTCACGCGCAAAAAGATGTTTGCCACGAATAAAGTCCAAATGACCAATGACCCAAGCATTATTCCGAATAATACCGCTATGTGGTCGCAACATATCCGACAATTCCTGCAAGATCCGACTAATTTCATGCCGTTCTTCTGCACGCAAGTGACTAATGTCTTCATTTAAACTCACTACAGCCCGTGGTTCAATATAAACGGTCGAGCCAGAAGCGGAAATATCGTGGACAACCCCTGCAATCTTATTCCGATAGGTATTTTTTACAGGAAGAACATTGCGACCGTTCCTACTAGCCAGGATAGTATCTGACAGCATATCGCTCTTGTTCTTCAAAATATCCTGCATGACCTGACGGACCTGATCCTCTGCTTCACGGATCTTCCGGCGGATTTTCGCCAGCTTTTCAGAAGCAAAATCCTCTACAAAACCAGCATCATTGATGGACTGGAGCGAGCCTTGTAGATGCGGAAAGAGCTCGATTTTCTCAAAATGCTTGTCCAACTGGCTTAGCTGGATGTTTTCCAGATTGCCATAAAAATCCAAGAGGGATTTGGACACCTCCAGGACTTTTTTGACAGCTAAGAGCTCCGTAATATTGAGGTCCGTATCCAACTCCAAACGACGCATGGCTGGATTGATGTCTGTAGTCTCAGACAGGCTGAAATAGGGATTTTCCACAAAAATCTGCCCCATGTCTGTCAATTCATCAAAGGCCTGCTGGATACGGTTGATGTCCACCATGGGCTCCAGTTGCCGTAATTCGTCCAAGCCCTGGTCTGTCAGCAGATAGGGCTCAATTTTTCGTCTTACTTTGTGAAATTCAAGGGTTTCAATAATTTTATGATTCATACTTTCCTACTTAGAAAAAGAGTAGGTTGCCCTACCCTGTAATATTACTTAGCCAGACAGCCTTGAAAAAATGAGCCGTCGGAATGTACTGGATTAGCAGATTTGCTAGGAAACTTTTCTGGAGTTGCTCCTGTACAAGGTCCACAGGAATAGTCGCCACCAGGACCAAGACCATTTGCAGAGAAAGCAAGGCCACCACTACCGCAATGGCACCACTGATAAGGTTTGATTGGATTGTATCAGGATTGTAGGCTTCCAAGAGGTGGACAAAGATTCCAACAAAACGCATGATGGCATAGACCAGGAGATAGACTGTCAGAAAGGCCAAGCCTGCATAGAAGACCTGGTCCAAATCAAACAGGTATTTTTCATCAAAATAATAGTTAAAGCTACCCTGGGTTGCATTGGCAAAGGGTACCCATAGATAGAGAATCCCTGACAACTTCTTATAGGTCAAGGCCGCCACCAAGATAGCAAAGAGGCTAGACACACCGTAAAAGCCTTGAAGGACCAGTCCTCGACTATAGCCGATATAAAAACTCCAGGCTAGGAGGATAAGAATTGCAATTGATACCATGTCTACTCCTCAAGCTCATCTAGGTCCAGCAGGGTCACGTTCTTTTTTAAGACCTTTTCTTTCATGGCCGCCAATTCTGCCTCTGTCTTTTCAAAGGCCATCTCGCGGGTCAGCTGGACTGAGAGGGAATTGATAGCCAACAACAAGGCCAGGGTTTCAGGGTCTGCCTTGGGCATTTTCTCCTTGATGGCCTGGTATTTTTCCTGGGCTAGCTTCTCCACTTCCGTCATAAAACGATTGTCATGCTCGGTCGTCAGGGTTAATTGTTTTTCACCAAATGTAAATTTATATCGATTCAGATTTGCCATTGTACACCTCGCTTCCTATTATACCTCAAAATGGCTATTTTCGCCAATTCCTACTATATAGAGTGTTTTCTACGCGCAAAGTCTACAAAGCGGAATTTGTCGATTTTGTGCTTGCTTTCAGTGTATTGGAATTGCTTGGTATCTCCCAGATAGACGCGGGATTTGATGAGGACCAGATAGTCATCTTCATTTTTCATGAGCTCTCGCTCCTCACGGCTGGTCGGCTCAACAGTAATTTCCTTTTGGGCATAGGCAATATCCAGCTTGAGGGTCTTCTCCAGATAATTGTAAATGGAAGATGCAGCAATTTCCTTGGTAATGGTCGGCACAATATCCGCAGACAGGTAGTCAGTATCCACAACCGACACCTTGCCATCAATAGAACGTGTACGGACAACTTTCCAGACCTTGCTATGGGGTTCAAACCCAGTCAAATTCGCCAAGTTGCTACTGATAACAATCTGATCCAGGCTGACTACTTCTGTCTTGGTCTCCAGCTGCAAAGACTCAGCCAATTCCTGGTAGGAAGTCAGACCAGAAACAGGGAAATTCAGCATTTCTTGCTTGAGAACTAGGGAACCTCGGCCCTGAACTTTCTGAATCATACCTCTTTCTGTCAACATAGACAGGGCCTTGCGGACAGTATCACGACTGACACCGTAAATTTCTTGCAGGCGCTGCTCGGTCGGCAGACTGGTTTCAGCAGGGTAGGTATTTGTACGGATTTTTTCCTTTAAGTCATTGTAAATTTCCTGGTATTTCTTCATGATGTCTCCTTAATTTGTAGCCACTTTATCATACAACTACTCTAGTATAACAGAAATTTTATGAAATTTTATGAAATTTTATAAAAAAATGTTAAAAACGCTTGCAATATTTTTTGAAATCGGATACAATGGTCTTTGTAAACAAAATTTGTTCGTACAAATTTTAAAAAAGACATACTTTTGGGAGATGTCTAAAAATATAAGGTGACGGATTCCATAAGCCATCTAGAAGGAAAAATATATGGGAAAATTTGAAAAAGAAGCCAAACAGCTCTTGGACGCTATTGGCGGAAAAGAAAATGTTAACGCAGTTGCTCACTGTGCAACACGTATGCGCTTTGTTCTTGCGGATGACAAAAAAGCAAATGTAAAAGTCATCGAAGATATTCCAGCAGTAAAAGGAACCTTCACCAACGCTGGTCAGTTCCAAGTAATCATTGGTAATGACGTGCCAATCTTCTACGGCGATTTCACAGCTGTATCAGGTATTGAAGGGGTTTCTAAAGAAGCAGCCAAGTCAGCTGCCAAAAGTAATCAAAACCCAGTTCAACGTGTCATGACCATGTTGGCTGAAATCTTTACCCCAATCATTCCAGCTCTTATCGTTGGTGGTTTGATTCTTGGTTTCCGTAACGTGCTTGAAGGCGTGCAGTTTTCAGCTCTAGATGGGAAAACTATTGTTGAAGTGTCTCCATTTTGGAGTGGGGTAAACCATTTCTTATGGTTGCCAGGTGAAGCGATTTTCCACTATCTACCAGTAGGGATTACTTGGTCTGTGACTCGTAAGATGGGAACTTCACAAATCCTTGGTATCGTTCTTGGGATCTGTTTGGTGTCACCTCAATTGCTTAATGCCTATGCTGTGCCAAGCACATCAGCAGCAGAAATTGCTAAAGATTGGGTTTGGGACTTTGGCTTCTTCACTGTTAACCGTATCGGTTACCAAGCACAAGTTATTCCAGCTCTTCTAGCAGGTTTGTCACTAGCTTACCTTGAAAAATTCTGGCGCAAGGTTATTCCAGAAGTGGTTTCAATGATTTTTGTGCCATTCTTATCACTTGTTCCAGCTCTTATCCTAGCTCATACTGTTCTTGGTCCAATCGGATGGACTATCGGACAATGGTTATCAACAATTGTGCTTGCTGGTTTGACAGGACCGCTTAAATGGTTCTTCGGTGCAGTCTTTGGTGCTCTTTATGCGCCATTTGTTATCACTGGTCTTCACCACATGACAAACGCAATCGATACCCAATTGATTGCAGATACAGGTGGAACTGGTCTATGGCCAATGATCGCTCTTTCAAACATTGCACAGGGATCAGCAGTATTTGCTTACTTCCTTATTAACCGTCACAACGAACGTGAGGCACAAATCTCACTTCCAGCAACGATCTCAGCTTATCTCGGAATTACTGAACCAGCTCTCTTTGGGGTTAACGTAAAATATGTGTACCCATTTGTAGCAGGTATGATTGGTTCAGGGATTGCAGGTTTACTTTCTGTAACCTTTAACATTCAAGCAGCTTCTATCGGTATCGGTGGTCTTCCAGGTATCTTGTCTATCAAGGCTGAATACTGGGGTGCATTCTTTATGACAATGATTGTTGCGATTGTTGTCCCAATGATTTTGACAGCTGTTTTCAAACGTACAGGTGCATTTTCAAAAAAAGAAGAAACTGTTGAAGAAGTTGTAGTCGTAACTGAAACTGTCGTTGAAACTGGTTCTGCTATCGAATTGATCAGCCCCCTAACTGGTCAAGCAAAAGAATTGTCACAGGCAACTGACCCTGTATTCGCATCTGGGGTCATGGGACAAGGTGTCCTTATCGATCCTAGCGAAGGCATCTTAGTTGCACCTGTTGACGGTGAAGTATCTGTCCTCTTCCCTACTAACCACGCTGTTGGTATCACTGCTACAAACGGAGTTGAACTCCTTATGCACATCGGTATGGATACTGTCGGATTGGAAGGTAAAGGCTTCACAGCTCACGTCAAACAAGGTGACAAAGTAAAAGCTGGCGATAAATTGATTAGCTTTGACATCGATGTCATCAAGGCTGCTGGTCTCGTCGCTGAAACACCAGTTATCGTGACCAACCAAACGGATTTCAATACAGAGGTTCTTGGAAGCCTTCCTCGTTCAGTAGAACGTGGCCAAGCTATCTTGAAAGCAACAAAAGCATAAAACAATATAAGTGTAGAGAGTTGGTAACCCCAACTCTTTGCCGTTGATTACATCATTTTTGAGAAAGGAAATGGTACTATCATCATGACCATTGACAAACGTAAAGTCGTCTATCAAATCTACCCCAAATCTTACAAAGACACGACCGGAAATGGTGTCGGGGATCTACGAGGAATTATTGAAAAACTTCCATATCTAAAAGAGCTAGGCATTGATATGATTTGGCTCAATCCCTTCTACCCAAGTCCGCAAAGGGACAACGGCTATGACATTTCTGATTACACAGCTGTCAATCCTGATTTTGGCACCATGGCTGACTTTGAAGAAATGGTGGCTGTCGGTAAAGAGCTGGGTATTGAATTTATGTTGGACATGGTCCTCAATCACTGCTCAACGGAGCATGAATGGTTCCAAAAGGCCCTAGCAGGCGACAAATACTATCAAGATTTCTTTATCCTACGTGACCAGCCAACCGACTGGGTTTCCAAGTTTGGCGGCAATGCCTGGGCTCTCTTTGGCGATACTGGGAAATACTACCTCCACCTCTTTGATGTGACCCAAGCCGACCTCAACTGGCGAAACCCTCATGTCCGCGAAGAACTGTTCAAGGTGGTCAACTTCTGGAAAGACAAGGGTGTCAAAGGCTTCCGCTTCGATGTCATTAACTTGATTGGTAAGGACGAAGTTTTGGTGGACTGCCCAATTAACGACGGCAAACCTGCCTATACCGACCGCCCTATCACCCACGACTACCTCCGCATGATGAACAATGCCACCTTTGGAAGGGAAGAAGGCTTTATGACCGTTGGCGAAATGTCTGCCACAACCATTGAAAACTGCATTCTGTACACGGCTCCTGAGCGTGAGGAATTGTCCATGGCCTTTAATTTCCACCACCTCAAGGTGGATTACAAGGATGGTAAAAAATGGACCATCATGGACTTTGATTTTGAGGAACTCAAGCGCCTCTTCCACACTTGGGGCGAGGAAATGTCTGTCGGCAATGGCTGGAATGCCCTCTTCTACAACAACCACGACCAGCCACGCGCCCTCAACCGCTTTGTCGATGTGGAGAATTTCCGCAAGGAAGGAGCAACCATGCTAGCAGCCTCTATCCACTTGTCCCGCGGTACGCCTTATATCTACATGGGCGAGGAAATCGGTATGATTGACCCTGACTACGATAGCATGGATGATTATGTCGATGTCGAGAGCCTTAATGCCTACCAAATGCTCTTAGAACAGGGAAACACACCTGATGTGGCCTTCAAGATTATCCAAGCCAAGTCGCGTGACAATGCCCGCACACCCATGCAGTGGGATGCTTCTGAAAATGCCGGTTTCTCAACAGGTACTCCTTGGCTAAAAGCTGGTAAATCGTACAAGACCATAAACGTTGAGACCGAAAAAACAGGCCCAATCTTCACCTTCTACCAAGACTTGATTCGACTTCGTAAGGAATTACCAATCGTGTCTGAAGGGGATTACAAGGCTGCCTACAAGGACAGCGACAAGGTTTACGCCTTTGAGCGCCTCCACGACGGTCAAAAACTCTTGGTCCTCAACAACTTCTTCCCAGAAGAAGTTCAACTAGAGTTGGCAGACGATTACGCACAAGGCAGCATCCTCATTGACAACTACAGCGACACCAAACTCGGAAAAACCATTCGACTGAAACCTTATCAATCCCTTGCCATTTGGGCCGATTAAAGACCAAGACTCGGAAGTTTCTCCCGAGTTTTTTAGTGTTTCTTTGATTGTAATCGCCTTTTGATAAAAAAATAAAGGCTACCAAAAGCATAAATCACAAACAAGATTGTGCCAATCAGAAAGAGGATGTACAGAACATAGGGATGGTTGGACCATAAACGTCAGAACCAATACCACCAGCCAGCGCTGTCCCCAGGTCATCTTACGCTGAAGTAACCAATAGAGAAAATCCTCTCCTGCATTGGTCCGGGTTTCCAGATATTCCTTCCATAAGCCAGATACAAAATTTGGCACAACCAGCCCTCCTCTTATTTTTAAACAGTATATCCTATTTTTGCAATCAAAAACAGAAAAATCGAACCTGTTTCGATTCGATTTCCCGTATTTTTATGGATTGAAAGACACGTGGACGTGGTCATAGTGGTTTTCTGTTACACTTCCGCGGTCTGGCATTGGATTCCAGGTATAGGCTGGTCCGTAAATGCTTGGATATGGTGAGTAGAAACGTTGCTTCCAAATGATGTAGGAAATGTTGCGGGCACCCATATTGGCAATGGCATAGTCAGCAACCTGGTCACCGAGGGCTGAGCTCACTGGCACCATGAAATCAATAGCCAATCCTTTACCGTGGTCTTGGGGATCTCCAGGACGGTATCCTGAAAAAGAAGTAATACCGAAAGTATTTGCAACTTCTTCTTTAAATGCTGCAACCTGGGGCTGGAGGCCACTATTATCATAAACTACCGTAGCAACTGGTGCTGGTGTTTCAGCCACTGGAGTCTCTACCACCGGCTCTTCTGCTACAACAGACTCACTTGCTGGCTCCACTACTGGAGTTTCAGCTACTGGCTCTGCCACTGGTGCTTCAACTGGAGCAACCTGTTCTGCTGCTGGAGCTGCCACCGCTTCTGTTGTTTCGGGTATAGAAACTTGGGGCACTTCTACTGTAGCTACCTCGGCTGGAATATCGGCAGGGACTTCTGTTTCAGCTACTGGAGCAGTCGGTTCTGTCGCTGGAGCAGGGACTTCTACCTCGTCGAGATGAACAACTGTATCGTCGATGGTCGCCTGGTTTGTCTGCAAATCCACCGTCGCTTGAACAGGCTCTTGATTGGCTGTCTGGGCAGGTGCTTCAATTTCGATTTGGGTCACTTGGTTATTTTGGTCAACTGTCGTGGTCAATACCGTATCTGGGAAAATCAGGTTGACATCTGTAATTTGATTGACCTTGGCTAGGATTTCCATATCCAGATTCATGGCATCAGCAATGGCACTCAAGGTATCGCCATACTTGATGGTGTAAGTGAGTTGGCCCCCTTGATTGACCAATTCAGCGCTAATCTCAGAGACATTGCGTGGTGTCCATTCCAAGGCGGAAATTGTCGGAGCTGCCAGGCCAGTTGCCAAGAGTGACAAGGCTACAGAGGATGCGTAGAACATTTTCTTATTCTCTTTCAGTACAGATCTTTTTCTCTTTCTTTTCATATAAACCGGTTTGTTTGTCTGTTTACGTTTCACAAAACATTCCTTCTTTCTTTTGAGATAGACCTATGATAGCGGAATTTTTTTTGCAAAACAAGCCTTTCCCAGGCTTTTAAACAAGCTGTAAACAAACCAAATTGATTGTCACTTGAGCATTATATTTGTCACAAGATTGTCATAGTGACCTGATATGTGGCTTCAAGACTGACTATCTCCTGCCATAAAGAAAAAAGGTTGGACTTCTCCAACCTCTCAAAACCTAGACTAACTACATCTCCTCCGGATACACCAAGCCCCACTCTTTTCGGAGTTGGGTCATGATCTCCATAACATCTTGGGTGTAGGCTAGGTGCATAGTATTTTCGATGCCCGCGACAGCTTTTTCCATATCCGCCACTTCATAAGAGAGGGCCTTGGCAGTCTCGCCCGCTTCGATTACCTCTTGACTACCGTCTTCAGTATAGGTAATAACCGCCTTCTGCCCGCGAGGGTATTCATAGAGTTCGATATAACCCTTATCATAAGCAATGGTCCCACGCTTAGGCTGTTTGGCATGGAGACTGAGGGCAATCGTAGCCATCTCACCCGCATCATTGGACAGGAGAATACCGACCTGTTCATCGACACCCGTTGGAGCCAATTTGACCTGCGAAGCGACTTGATTTGGTTTTTCAGTCATGAACCAGCGAACAAAGGACAGGGCATAGACACCGATGTCCAAAAGGGCACCTCCAGCTAAGTTCTTATTGAAAAAGCGGTTGGTCATGTCATATTCCTTGTAGCTGCCAAAGTTCATCTGAATCATCTTCAACTCTCCCAGCTTGCCACTTGTAGCCACTTCGCTCAACTGACGATAGATTGGCATGTGGAAAATGGTCATGGCTTCTGCCAAGATGACCTGGTTTTCCTCCGCCAGTTGAATGGCTTCTGCCAACTCATCCTTATTTAGCGTGATGGACTTTTCACAGAGAACATGCTTGCCCCCAGCCAAGGCCTTACGCAGGTAATTGATATGGGTGTTGTGGGGGGTAGAAATATAGATAATGTCCACCTCAGGATCCTCAAACACCTGATCAATGTCCTCATAGACCTTCTCAATGCCATATTTTTTTGCAAAATCGATCCCTTTTTCATAGGTACGATTGGCAACGGAGTAGATAGTCCCTCCCATTGCTTGTAGAGCTTGGGCCAATTCATTGGCGATAACACCCGTTCCCAGAGTTGCCCACTTATATTGAACTTGATTTTCCATCTTAACCTCACTTTCCTATGCACAGTAAAGTTTCTTACTGTGCATACAGGTTCTAAAACTATTATAGTAGATTCTACTCTTTTCCGCACACTCCAAGTCGCATTTATGATACAATAAGAACATGACGACCGCTGTACTTAAAGTGACTGCCTCAGACAAGGCACAGATGCTCCACCACTACGCCCGCTACCAGCAGGCCAGTAAAAATCCTTACATCGAAGCATTTTTCAAACTTCCTGGCGCCAGCCTTTCCATCTACACTTCTGGAAAAGTCGTTTTCCAAGGGGAAATGGCAGAGCAGGAAGCCAGTCGTTGGGGCTATGAGCAGGCTCAGACTGATCAGACCATCTCCGGGCAGAACCTGCCCATGATTGGGACGGACGAGGTGGGTAACGGGTCTTATTTTGGCGGTCTGGCTGTCGTGGCTAGCTACGTCACACCTGATGACCATGCCTTTCTCAAGTTGCTGGGCGTTAATGACTCTAAAAAAATGACAGACCAAAAAATCTGCCAAATCGCCCCTCTCTTAAAAGAGAAAATCTCCCACCAAGCTCTGCTATTGTCCCCGAAAAAATACAACGAGGTCATCGAGCAAGGCTACAATGCCGTATCAGTCAAGGTGGCACTCCACAATCAGGCCATCTACCTGCTACTCCAAAAAGGGGTACAGCCGGAGAAAATCGTCATTGACGCTTTTACATCTATCCAAAATTACCAGAAATATCTCAAAAAAGAGGCCAATCACTTTGCCAACCCTGTCACCTTGGAAGAAAAGGCTGAGGGCAAATACCTGGCCGTCGCGGTATCATCCATTATCGCACGCGCCATGTTCTTGGAAAATTTGGCTCAACTAGGGGAGCAACTAGGCATGAATCTGCCATCCGGTGCCGGCAGCAAGTCCGACCAGGTCGCAGCCAAAATTTTGCAGAGATACGGAATGGCGGGGCTCAGCCAGGCCGCCAAACTCCACTTTGCCAACACACAAAAAGCAGAAAAATTATTGAAATAAGAGGAAACCACATGCGTTCAACTAAAAAAAATTCCCTTGCTCGCTTCCTAGCTGAGTGGGGCATCTTCTCTCTGATTATTATCGGATTCTTGCTCTCACGGCTCTTTATCTGGCAGCCTGTTTCTGTTGATGGACATTCTATGGATCCAACCCTTCATGACAAGGAGCGCTTGATCATGGCGCGCACGACGACCATTGACCGTTTTGACATTGTCGTGGCCAGCGAAGTGGACTCGCAAGGCAAGGAGAAGCTGATTGTCAAGCGGGTTATCGGTATGCCTGGTGACTCCATCCGCTTTGAGAATGACGTTCTCTATATCAATGAAGAGGTGGTGGATGAGCCTTATTTAGCAGAGTACCTGGCAGCCTTTAAGGAAGATAAACTCCAGTCCACCTACTCCTATAATAAGAGCTTCCAAAACCGTGCGGCAGCTGCTACTGCCTTCACACTGGATGCCAATGGCTACCCAAGCCTGTCTTATGTCGTACCCGAAGGACACTACTTCCTCATGGGAGACGACCGACTGGTTTCTCTAGATAGCCGTAATGTTGGTCCATTCACCAAGGCCAATATCAAGGGAGAAGTCGTTTTCCGCATGTGGCCCCTCAACCGCATTGGTACCGTAAAATAAACTAATTAGGAGTGAGACAGCTGTCCCACTCCCTTTTGATAAGGAAAAATCATGCAAGAAGTATCTTTCACCGGAACTATCGACCGGATTATTTTTGAAAATCCCAGTAATTTTTATAAAATCCTGCTCTTGGAAATCGAGGAGACCAATGCGGATTATGACGACTACGAAATTATCGTGACCGGCACCATCGCAGACGTTATTGAAGGCGAAGATTACCGCTTTTACGGCAACTTGGTTACCCATCCCAAATACGGTCAGCAGCTGCAAATCTCCCGCTACGAACGCAGTAAACCAACTGCCTCTGGACTGGTCAAGTATTTTTCCAGCGACCATTTCAAGGGCATCGGCCGCAAGACGGCTGAGAAAATAGTCCAGCTCTACGGCGAGGATACCATTGATAAAATCCTAGCCGAACCTGAAAAATTGACCCAGATTACAGGATTATCCAGCAAAAATCGGCAGGCTTTTGTGGAAAAACTCCGCCTCAACTACGGCACAGAGATGATTTTGTCCAAACTAGCCGAATACGGCATTCCCAACAAACTCGCCTTTCAAATCCAAGACCAGTACAAGGAGAAAACTCTGCAAATCATCGAGGAAAATCCCTACCAGCTGGTCGAAGATGTCCAAGGAATGGGCTTTACCATTGCCGATAAAATCGCTGAAAATCTGGGCATCGAGAGCGACTCACCACAGCGTTTCCGAGCCGGCATGCTCTATTGCCTGCTCCAGCGCTCTATGGAGACGGGCGACACTTATGTCGAGGCGCGTGATTTGCTAGAGGCCAGCATTGACGTGCTGGAAAAATCCCGCCATGTCGAGTTGGACCCGGCTGCCGTAGCGCAGGAATTGACCGGTCTCATTAATGACGGCAAGGTCCAGCAGGCAGGCACCAAAATTTTTGACAACAGTCTCTACTTTGCTGAGGAAGGCATTCACAAGAACCTCAGTCGCCTCATGGGCAAAAATGGTTTCAAGCCCTTCCCACGCAAGGACGTCGAGACTGCCATTGCAGAGCTGGAAAGCATGTCATCACTGACCTACGATCCTATTCAGAAAGAGGCTATTGTCCGAGCTATTACCAATCCGCTCTTTATCCTAACTGGCGGACCCGGCACAGGTAAGACCACAGTCATCAACGGTATCATCGCGGTCTACGCTATCTTGCACAAGATTGATTTGACGAAAAACCGTGACGAATGTCCTGTCCTCTTAGCCGCTCCAACCGGCCGAGCCGCCCGTCGAATGAATGAATTGACCGGCCTGCCAGCTGCGACCATCCACCGCCATCTGGGCTTGGTTGAAGGTCAAGAAGAATCCTACCGCGATGATTATCTGGATGCGGAATTTATCATCGTCGATGAATTTTCTATGGTCGATACTTGGTTGGCCAACCAGCTCTTCCAGAATATTTCCTCTCAGACGCAGGTCCTCATTGTCGGAGATGCGGAGCAATTGCCATCGGTCAGCCCCGGTCAGGTCCTGGCCGACCTGCTCAAGATTAAAAAATTACCCAGCCTAACGCTGGAGAAAATCTACCGCCAGTCCGACGACTCGACCATTGTCACTCTTGCCAGTCAAATTCGGCAAGGCAGCCTTCCAGCTGATTTCCGTGAAAAAAAGGCAGACCGGTCTTATTTCGAGGCGCAAAACGAACAAATCCCTGCCCTGATTGAACGCATTGTCGGTGCCGCCATCAAGTCGGGAATCCCAAGTCAGGAAGTGCAAATCTTGGCACCCATGTACCGAGGAGTAGCAGGCATTGACCAGCTCAACATTATGACCCAAAACCTGCTCAATCCAATAAGCGAGGGGCAATTGGAATTTGCTCATAACGACCAGATTTTCCGCCAGGGCGACCGGGTCATCCACTTGGTCAACGACGCTGAAAGCAATGTCTTTAATGGCGACTTGGGCTACATCACCGACCTCCTGCCTGCCAAGTACACCGACAGCAAGCAGGACGAGATTTCCATCAACTTTGACGGTAGCGAAGTGACCTACCCCCGCAATGAGTGGTACAAAATCACTCTGGCCTATGCCATGTCCATCCACAAATCTCAGGGGAGCGAGTTTCAGGTGGTCATTCTGCCCATCACCCGTACCAGCCACCGGATGCTCCAGCGCAATCTGGTCTACACGGCCATCACCCGCTCTAAGAGCAAGCTCATCCTGCTGGGTGAAATCTCCGCCTTTGACTACGCGGTCAAGAATGCCGGTACCCTACGCAAAACCTATCTGGTTCCCCGTTTCCAAGGGGATTTTGAAGAAAAGGCAGAGCAGCCAGAGCAGATTTCACCAAATCAGCCTACAAAATCTGCCCAGTCTATCTCGTCTGAACAGCCCGCACCAACCAAAGTGCCTGTGGAAAAAACTGTATCTGCACCCAGCCAACTTTCCCTACTGGACCAAGAACCTGTGGAAAACACCCCCATCCAGCCCACTAGCTACATTCTGAACGAAAAAAATATCCTCACCATCGACCCCATGATTGGCCTGACCGATGAAGATATTGCTCTATTTTTCAAATAAACTGACTTTTGTTACAAAAATATTACAATTGTTACAAAATTGTGTTGACACCATCCTTCTGTTTTGCTATACTAAAATCAAACAGGAGGATTTTTATATGAAAAAGAAAATAACAAACGGTATTCTACTCTTATCTGCAGCTATTTTATTAACAGCCTGTGGAAAAGAAACTACCCCAGCTACATCCACTAAGACCAGTGAGAAAACAGAACAAACCCGCTCTAGTAAAAAATCTACAGACAATTCTACTAAGAAAGAAACTGATACAAGCTCTAGCCAAGCAACCGAATCTAGTGCTACAACAACTACTTCGTCTCAAGCAGAAAGTAGCTCATCTTCAAGCCAGACCAAGCAAGAAGAAACTGCTAGCCAGCCTAGCTCAACAACTATGACAGGAGACCAGCTATTGGCCTTGCCATCAGTAGCTCTTCCGACAGAACTTGTCGGTACTTGGACAGGCACTAGTCCACAAGCACGTATGGTCGAGGTAACCGTCGCAGCTGATGGGACTTTCACTGTTACTCAGGACTTCCGTCAAAGCGAAGATGAGGAAGTAACCGACTGGAATGTCCAACACCGGACTGCTGTCATTACAGACTTGATTTCACCCAAACCAAACCATTACCTAGTTCGCAAGTCAACAGGAGACGGAGTAGCTTTACTTCCTGGTGTAACAGGCATTGGTGGTGCTGGATTTCAACTCTTGCCAGGCTTCATTCTAGAAAATGGACAATACAAGGTTATTATGCAAGGAGTTGCAACAGATGCCTCGCAAACAACTATTGATTTAACTGCACCTGCTCAAATAATGGCAACCCTGAATAAGGAACAATAAGTCCTACCAACTAAGCTCGACTAGACCTGTCGGGCTTTTTCATTTTTTTCGATGACCAATCTGAGTACAAAAAACTAGGCTGTCACCTAGTTTTCATTGCTTGTTTCTTCTGAAGATGCTGTCACCTCTTGTGAAGGAAGTTCCTTAGCAGGATTCATATTGACTCTGTGCCACTCATTGATGACGTAGGCGAGGGCGACCACTTGATTGTAACCCATAGGATCGATTTCGGTATCGTCCTCAGATGCGCCACCAAAATGAGCTGTATAAATGGCAATGCTGTAAGGTGTTGCCTCCATGACAATGGCATCCAGATTGAGGGCTTCACGGACATAGCCGGGTTTTTGGTAGATGGTCACCCCGTGAACATACTCTTCAAACCAAGTTCCCGGAAAGGCATCATCTAGGTACTTCATCAGGTCTGCGTATTTGTCCTGACGCTGATAAAGGTAATCCAAGACCTGCGAATAGTAGCTCGTTGTCGTCTGATTGCCATTAGCAGAAATAGTTGGCACGTCAGGATTTTTCGATTTACCATAGCGGCCAAACATGGTGTAGGCCTTGTCCATACCACCGATGCGCTCCGCTAAGGCATAGGCTGGAGTATTTTCAGACACTACAATGGAGCCGTATTGCATATCTGCGATCGTCATCATCCCATTATAATTGGCAACATAGGCATCATGCTCAGGCTTGTATTCATAAGTTGTGCCGGTAATATCGTAAGCCTCTGTCGCTGAAACTTCACCTTTTTCCACCGCATCTACCACCAACATATTGAGGGGTAACTTATAGGTGGAGCCAGCGGTCATAGGCTGGGTATCGTTCATGGAGAAGACTTCATTGGTTTTGAGATTCTTATAGGTAAAGGCCACCTGTGATGGGTCCAATCCCTGCTCCAAGAGATAGGCCTTGACCGTATCTTCTAAACTCAGATTAGGATAATCATAATAGAGATAGAGACTGTTCATGTAAGCCAAATCTTCCTGCATGACCAAGTCTTTGGCCTCCTGAGACTTATGAACAGGCTTGACCACTTCTTTTTTGGTTTCTGTTTCCTTCGATCCACTCGCCGCTGCTTGGTTGGAAGAATCGGCTTTGCCTATCCCTTTCTTGGTCGAATCCAGATTGAAAAGGGCAACCATACCAAGCGTAAGGAGGACTAGTAAACCTAGAGCGATAGGAATATAGTCTGTCCAAACCTGCTTTTTACCATGCCGCGACCCACGTTTTTTTCTTCTTTTTGGCAATTTCCAAAATGAAAGAAATTTATCCACAGTCGGTTTGACAACTCCCTTAATCCTGTCTGTGGTTGGAAGAAGACGCTTTTCTGCAAGTCTTCCTGGTACAATCCGCTTCTCTCTAGACTGATCTAGCGCAACCGTTCTTGGAAAACGCTGATGAATCTGACCACGATTTCTCTTAGATGGAACTCTTCGGGGATATTTTCGCTTGGCAGACTTGGTCCAAACCTGTCGCCGAGATTTTCTTTGCTCATTCTCTCTTGTCATAACTCTACTAGTATAGCTGATTTACTTGGTCAAAACAAGCATTTATCATTAGAAAAGAGCTGATATAAGAAATTTTAGAATATCAGGCAAGCAAAAAAAGGCGATAGGCAGTCATCCACCAATGGAAAACTACCTTATCCGCCTTTTTATAAACAGATTCTATCTCTTCACCAAGGTCTTACGAATATCGAGGGCAACTGCCACCACGATAACGATACCTTGGATGACGTTGGTCATATCTGGTGTGACACCCAGGTAGGTCAAGCAGACCTTAAGGAGCTCAAAGACGAATACCCCTAAGAGAATGCCCGGAACGGTACCCTGACCACCGGCCGTTGAAACGCCACCGATTGTCGCTGAGGCAATGGCATCCAGCTCGTAACCCATACCTGCACCCGCACCAGCAGAACCTGTCTTGGCTGACAGAAGGAAACCTGCCAATCCGTAGAGCAGACCTGCTAGAAGGAAGATCTTGATTTTGGACATGCGGACATTGACACCAGACACCTCAGCCGCATTTTCATTACCCCCGATAGCGTACATGTACTTACCATAGCGAGTCTTATTGTAGAGCACCCACATAGCTAGGCCGACCAGGCCTGCGATAATGGTAATGTAAGGGATAAAGCCGAAGAGCTTTCCTTGCCCAATCGCTACAAACTCATCCTTAAAGGTACCAATCGGCTTAGACTGGGAATAAATCAAGACAAAACCATAGGTCATGATTTGGGTACCCAGTGTTGCCAAAAATGGCGGCACACTGAGGAAGGAAATAATGGCACCATTGAGCAGACCGAGGATGGCACCCACCGCTAAAGCTGCCAAGAGAGGGACAAAAATCGGTAAATCCGGCAGATTTGGGAAGAATTTCTGGGCGAAATCAGGACGCTGCACCAGAGTTGCTGTGATGATAGCTGTCAGACCGACGATACGACCAGCTGACAGGTCAGTACCACGGATAATCAAACAGCCCGACACACCCAGGGCAATGATGAAACGAACAGAGGTATTGGCCATGATGTTGGCCGCGTTCCCCAGGGTAAAGAAGTTGTTTTGGGTCAATCCTGTATAGAGAATCATAGCCGCTACCACGATGTACATGGAGTTCTTGGTTAGAAATTCTCCTAGGTTAAAGGATTGAGTGGCTTTTGTTTCTAATTTAGGCATTGTCATCTCCTCCTTGATTGCCAGTCATAAATTTAGTTGCCAGTTGCATCACGGCCTCCTGGGTTGCCTCTTCCTTATCCAAGAAACCAGAAATCCGTCCTTCACACATGACCATGATGCGGTCAGACACGCCCAGAAGTTCAGACATTTCAGACGTAATCATGATAATGGACTTACCTTCGGCAGCTAGATTGTTGATGATTTGGTAGATTTCGTACTTGGCACCAACGTCGATACCACGGGTCGGTTCGTCCAGGATGAGAATATCTGGGTCATTGGCCAACCAGCGGGCCAGGATAACTTTTTGTTGGTTACCACCTGACAGGCTTTCGATGTGGGTCTTGGTCGACGGTGTCTTGACGCGCAGACGATCAACATTGTGATCAACAACATTCTTAATCTTTTTGTCATCTAAGAGACCGAAGGCACCCAGGTATTGGTTGAGAGAAGCTACAGCGGCATTATCAGAGACCGATAGAACGCCGAAGATACCGTTGAAACGCCGGTCTTCTGTTACCAGGGCAATCTTATTGGCAATGGCTGTGGCTGGATTTTTAATCTTGACTTCCTTGCCCTTGATATAAATCTTACCTTGTTTGAGGGCCCGAATACCGTAAAGGGCCTCCATAAGCTCGGTCCGTTGGGCACCGACCAGGCCACCAATCCCAAGCACTTCACCTTTTTTGAGGTCAAAGCTGGCTTGCTTGAAGGATAGAGGATTTGGCGAGGTCATCTCTTCTAAGTGAAGAACGACTTCCTCCTCAACCTTGTTGGTCTTAGGTGGAAAGAGGCTGGTCAATTCCCGACCAACCATGGCTTGAATAATCTTGGCCGTTGTCATCTCAGCGGCTGGCCAGGTACCAACGTACTGCCCATCCCGCATGACTGTGATGTCATCTGAAATCCGCAAAATCTCATCCATCTTGTGTGAAATATAGATGATTCCAATGTTTTTGGCCTTGAGCTGGGCAATGATTTCAAAAAGTTTCTCCACTTCTGAGCTAGTCAGAGAGGAAGTCGGCTCGTCCATAATGACAACCTTGGCATTATGCGAAATGGCCTTAGCAATCTCCACCGATTGCATCTGTGATACAGTCAAGGCATTAAGCAAGGTTTTGGGGTCCATGTAAAGACCAACTTCTTCCAGTAAAGCCCTTGTATCCTGGTTCATCTTGGCATGGTCAACCAGATTGAACTTGCCCAGAGGGTAATTGCCTAAAAAGACATTTTCAGCGATGGTCATCATGCGGATGGGCTGCAATTCCTGGTGGATCATGGACACACCTGCATCAATGGCCTCTTTGGAATCCTTGAAATCCACTTCCTTGCCATCAAAGATGATAGTGCCACCATCTCGATGGTAAATTCCAAACAAGCATTTCATGAGGGTAGATTTGCCTGCACCATTTTCACCCATAAGGGCATGAACGGTTCCCGGACGGAGCTTGAAGGTCACATCGTCCAAGGCCTTAACACCCGGAAATGTCTTGGTAATATGTTTCATTTCTAAAATATATTCACTCATTCTCCTAGGTCTCCTTTTCAAAAAATAAGAACCTGCATTCACAAGTAAGGCACATTTAGATAAGAGATAGCTTTTTGCTAATCAAGGCCGTTTTTCACTGGAATACTGCTGTATTCCAGTGAAAAACGAACGATGAGTGGCAGAAAATTGGCCTTAGCTAAAAGTGCCGGGTTGAGAATACAGGTTCTAAGTTCTCACTATACTAATCAGGACCATTGTTACTGGATATCATAGAATAGTGAGAACGCACTGTCGTTTACCAAAATTGATTACACTAGTCAGTTTGCTTATTTATCGGCATCACGTTTTGCATAACGCTCTTTGATTTCGTCGATGGTTTCTTTTCTAGCTTCTGCTTCTTTGAGTTCAGCATCTTCTGCTTTTGTAACTTTCACATAGTTAACCCAGTAGTAAGGTGAAACGTCTTTACCACTCATCAACTCAACTGCGATATTTGCTGCGGTGTGAGATTGGTTGAAGTGGTCGTTCAATACTGTACCTGTCAACTCGCCTTTACCAAGAAGTTCCATAGCATCTGGAATAGCATCTACACCGACTACTAGGATATCTTTACCAACTGTACGGCCAGCAGCCTTGATAGCTGTTACCGCACCGACAGCCATACCATCATTGTTAGCAAATACAACTTCCAATTTGTCGCCGAATTGTTCTAAAGCAGCTGCAGTCACTTCTTGACCTTTAGCAGTATCCCAGTTTGCAAGATATGGTTCAGCCAAGGCTTCGCGTTTGATACCTGCGTCGTCAAGAGCTTTGACAGAGTAGGTGGTACGTTGTTGGGCATCTACGTTAGCTGGGTCACCGAAGAGAGTAATATAGGTCACAGTACCGTCACCGTTGATATCCCCTTTAGAATCAGTTGCTGCGATGATTTCGCCTTGATAAGTACCTGATTGAGTTGCATCAGCACCGACATAGGCAGTCTTACCAGGCCAGATTTCCAACTCAGCTACTTCAGGCTCGCGGTTGATGAAGACAACAGGGATATTTGCAGCTTTTGCTGAGTTAATGATGGTACCTGCCGCTGTTGGGTCAACCAAGTTTGCAAGGATAATATCTTTACCTTGAGCGATAAAGTTATTGATTTGCTCTGTCTGGGTAGCCTGGTCTTGCTTACCATCCTGGATATCCAAGTTGTAGGTATTGCCAGTTTCTTCGCCTAATTTTTTGAAATATGCGTCCAATTCTTCACGATAGAGTGTCATGAAGTTATCGTTAAATTGATAGATAGCAACGCCGACTTCAAAGGTTTCTCCAGTTCCACCTGAACCTCCGTCAGAATCTGAACCCGATTTTTGAGCTGCCTGGCCACAAGCAACCAAAACCAAACCTACAAAAGCAATTGCTAAAAATTTCAATACTTTTTTCATTCCCTATTCCTTTCTATTTATGAGAAGCACAAACCTGTATTGCAAGCAATTTTTGTAAACGTTTTCTTGTATATCAATATAGTAAAACTTATTGGCTTTTTTGTCAATAGTTTTTTACCATTATCGATATATTTATTTTTTTTGAAAATTTTTAACATAAAGCAAAATATCCCCGTTTCCGAGGATGCGATAAGGAATGACTAGACTAATTCTTCAAATCGAACTTCTGCTAAGATTTCTGCAAATTGCTCTGGCGCAACTTCTGGGAAATAATTGAGGCAGTTGGCAGTTGCATAGGCAGCAGCCTCCTTGAGGAAGATTTCTGGCTCTTGGTTTTGGCTGATCCCCTTTACAAGGAGACCCAGATAGAAATCCCCAGCTGCAATTGGATTTTTAGCCTCTTTCTTAGGGGATTGGATACGGAAAAAGCGTTGACCAATTTTGGCTAGACTTCCCTTGCTGCCCAGGGTCACGATAAGATTTTCGTGAGGAGTCACTTCTTTGAGGATGCGCAGTACATCTTCTGGGTCATGTTCATCCAACTCTAGATAGATGTCCTTGAGCTCCTCATTGTTAATTTTAATC
Organism: Streptococcus sp. A25; assembly: GCF_043674095.1. Lineage (NCBI taxonomy): Bacteria > Bacillati > Bacillota > Bacilli > Lactobacillales > Streptococcaceae > Streptococcus > Streptococcus sp. A25. The sequence goes on along the minus strand of NZ_JBIMJO010000004.1, from coordinate 30,744 downwards.
AGGGCTGGACGAGCCTCGTAAGCGGCACGAAGGGCTGCACCACTGGTATCCACAATGGTGCGGACCGCAGGGAATTTTTCAATAAACTGCTGGATATAATCATCCGGCATCCCCTTCATCAGACTGCCTGAAAAGACCAAGGTATCACCTGGTTGCAGGCTTTCCTCGATTTGCTTAGTAAATTGATCCAGGAGTTCTGCAGTCAATTCCAGGCCTTTTTCATAGAAGAGAACCACATCCCCTGTCGATGTTTCAACGTAGATATTGCAGGTGCGGGTGTTTTGCCCAGACTGAACCACCTTGAGGGCATTGCCCTTGTCAGCATTGAGCTCCTCGATGTAGCGACCAATCGCTCCACCTAAAATAGTATGGATAACATAGTCTGTCTGGCCGTTTTCCTTGAGGGCATAGGCCACATTGAAACTCTTGCCACCTGGATAATCCCGGACTTCAAAGGGACGTAGGGGAATATTTTTCTCAATAGCCTCAACCAAGAGGGTTCGGTCAAGAGCAGGGTTGGGACAGACAAGATGAATCATAGCAATCTCCTTTTTTTATGTGATGTTCTATGATTATTATAACAGATATATTGATATATGGTTGAAAAAATTATAAAAAGAAACCAGAAATTTTCTGATTTCCCTATTTGAAATTGGTAACGGTCACACCCAGCAAACGAATGCCCTTTTCTGGCTGGCCGACTTCTTCAAAGATTTGGCGGACTTCCTTCTCAATCCTATCGGCTTGGTCAGTCGCCTCCGAAAAACTATGGCGCTTGGTCAGGGTCGAAAAATCTCCGTAGCGGATTTTGAGGACAATGGTCCGTCCTTTTTTCTGGTGCTTGGTCAGACTAACCGCCACCTTCTGACAGAGCTTGCCCAACTCTTGCAGAGCATCCTCTTCGCGATAGAGCAACTTGCGGTAGGTCCGCTCCTTACCGATAGACTTGCGGATGCGATTGGTTTTTACGGGTGAATTGGAAATACCCCTGGCCTTGCGGTAGAGATCAAAACCGAAACGACCGAAAGTGTCAATCAAAGTCATCTCCGATACATCTAACAAATCTGCCCCAGTATAGACTCCCATCTGATGCAGTTTTTCGACGGTCTTCTTACCAACTCCGTGAAATTTCTCGACAGGGAGACTGGCCAAAACCGGCACCGCATCCTCCGGCTTAATCAGGGTCAGTCCATGCGGCTTTTCCATGTCCGAGGCGATTTTAGCCAGAAATTTATTATAGGAGACGCCAGCTGATGCCGTCAGGTGTAGCTCCTTCCAGATATCGTACTGGATGAGTTTGGCAATCTTGATAGCCGAAGTGATGCCCAGCTTATTTTCTGTCACATCCAGATAGGCCTCATCGATGGACATGGGCTCGACTAAATCCGTATAGCGGTGGAAAATTTCGCGGACCTGGAGACCAACTTCCTGGTATTTATCATAGTTCCCTGAAATGAAAACCGCCTGGGGACAGCGTTCATAGGCTTCTTTGGAAGACATGGCCGAATGAATTCCAAAGGCACGCGCCTCATAACTACAGGTGGACACCACCCCCCGACCGCCAGACAGTCTCGGATCCGCCCCAATGATAACCGGCTTGCCCTTGAGACTGGGATTGTCCCGCACCTCAATAGCAGCAAAAAAAGCATCCATGTCTACATGAATAATTTTTCTAGATAAATCATTGATTAGAGGAAAAATTAACATGAACACTCCTTTCTGGTGAAATCTATTTTCAACCATTATACCCCTTTCCGCACAATATTTCATCACAATCGATTTTTTCACAAAGAATTTTATTATAACAACACATAAAATCATATTTCTTGCCAAACACTTACAATCCGCATACTCAGGCGTTTTCTGAAATATTCCGAAACAACTTTCACAAACTTTCATTGATTTTTGCCTTGAAGAAAGCGTTTTATAGTGTTATAATAATCACAAGCATATTATTTGCAAAAACTCAAAGGAGAACCCTCATGTCAATAAAAGTAAAAACTAAAAACGTTACTGAAGACATTTTCGCCCAAGCCTGGGAAGGCTTCAAAGGTACCGACTGGCAAGATAAGGCTAGTGTAACTCGTTTCGTACAAGCCAACTACACGCCATATGATGGTGATGAAAGCTTCCTTGCAGGCCCAACTGAGCGTTCACTGCATATTAAAAAAATTATCGAGGAGACAAAAGCAGGCTACGAAGACACTCGTTTCCCTATGGATATCGACCGTGCAACTTCTATTGCTGATATTGGCCCTGGCTTCATCGATAAAGAAAATGAGCTCATCTTTGGTATCCAAAATGATGAACTCTTCAAGCTTAACTTCATGCCAAAAGGCGGTATCCGTATGGCTGAGACTACTCTCATCGAAAACGGCTACACTCCAGATCCACTCTTGCATGAAATTTACACCAAACACGCAACCACTGTAAACGACGGTATCTTCCGCGCCTATACAGCTAACATCCGCCGCGCCCGCCACTCACACCACGTTTCTGGTCTGCCAGATGCTTATTCTCGTGGTCGTATCATCGGTATGTACGCACGTTTGGCACTTTACGGGGCTGACTACCTCATGGAAGAAAAGGTAGCCGACTGGAATGCTATCACTGAGATTGATGAAGAATCCATCCGTCTCCGCGAAGAAATCAACATGCAGTATCAAGCTCTCCAACAAGTTGTTCGCTTGGGTGACCACTACGGCGTTGACGTCCGTAAACCAGCCATGAACACCAAGGAAGCTATCCAGTGGACCAACATCGCCTTCATGGCAGTATGTCGTGTCATCAACGGTGCTGCAACTTCCCTCGGTCGTGTACCAATCGTTCTTGATATCTATGCAGAACGTGACTTGGCTCGCGGAACATTTACAGAATCAGAAATCCAAGAATTTGTTGACGATTTCGTATTGAAACTTCGTACCGTTAAATTTGCTCGTACAAAATCATTCGACGAAATCTACTCTGGTGATCCTACCTTCTTGACCACTTCTATGGCAGGTATGGGTAATGACGGTCGCCACCGTGTTACCAAGATGGACTACCGTTTCCTCAACACGCTTGACAATATCGGCAACTCGCCAGAACCAAACTTGACTGTTCTCTGGTCTGACAAATTGCCGTATGCCTTCCGTCGCTACTGTATGGCTATGAGCCACAAACACTCTTCTATCCAATACGAAGGTGTAACAACCATGGCCAAAGACGGCTACGGCGAAATGTCTTGTATCTCTTGCTGTGTGTCACCACTTGACCCAGAAAGCGAAGACAAACGCCACAACATCCAGTACTTCGGTGCTCGTGTCAACGTTTTGAAAGGTCTTCTTTCAAGCTGGAACGCTGGTTACGATGATGTCCACAAAGAATACAAGGTATTTGACGGTGTTGAGCCAAACCAAGAAGAAATCTTCACCTACGACCGTGTCATCAAAGACTTTGAAACTGCCCTTGACTGGTTGACAGATACCTATGTGGATGCCATGAACATCATCCACTTCATGACCGACAAGTACAACTACGAAGCAGTTCAAATGGCCTTCTTGCCAACTCACCTTCGTGCAAACATGGGCTTCGGTATCTGTGGATTTGCTAATACAGTCGACTCCTTGTCAGCTATCAAGCACGCGCAGGTTAAACCAATCCGTGACGAAGATGGCTTTATCTATGACTATGAAGTAATCGGTGACTTCCCACGCTACGGTGAGGATGATGACCGTGTAGATGATATTGCGAAATGGCTCATGGAAGCATTCTATACTCGTCTTGCAAGCAAGAAACTCTATAAGAATGCGGAAGCTGCCGTGTCTATCTTGACTATCACTTCAAACGTTGCCTACTCTAAACAAACTGGTAACTCACCAGTTCACCGTGGGGTATTCCTCAACGAAGATGGCTCAGTCAACACTTCTAAAGTAGAATTCTTCCCACCAGGTGCCAACCCAACTTCTAAAGCTCGTGGTGGTTGGTTGCAAAACTTGAACACCCTTTCTAAATTGGACTTCAACCATGCCAACGACGGTATCTCATTGACCACTCAAGTTTCTCCAAAAGCGCTTGGTAAGACCTTCGATGAGCAAGTAACAAACTTGGTGACAATCCTTGACGGTTACTTCGAACAAGGGGGTCAGCACGTTAACTTGAACGTTATGGACTTGAACGACGTTTATGAGAAAATCATGGCTGGTGAGGACGTTATCGTTCGTATCTCTGGATACTGCGTAAACACTAAATACCTCACTAAAGAGCAAAAAATGGAATTGACCCAACGTGTCTTCCACGAAGTTCTCTCAATGGACGACCACGCAGCTGAAGTTTCAGGTGTGAATGCTTAATCAAAACAAACTGAAAAGGACTTGCAATGCAGGTCCTTTTTGCTGTATAAGAATTTTTCTTCTGAAGAAACAACGGGCTCCCTTGATAATTATTCGTTTCCGTCACCGCATCATTAAGAAGATACTACCGAGCCATAGGCACTCCTTATTCTTTCTAGCAACTATTCCACATGATTGAGAGATAGGATAGATAGGTAGATAAATACATATCTAATATCTCATTCAAATAAGGGGCAAACAAATCTTCCATTGCTGACAAACTTCCTTTGGCATGAAAGTCATCAAAGGCCTTGCAGTAAACTAGTCAATCCGAGAATTTTATATCAATCGGAGGGTAGCCAGCCTTCATCAGCTCCAGGTTAACCAAAAGCCTACCCGTCCGACCATTCTCATCAATAAAGGGATGGATACTTTCAAAGGCGATGTGAAAACGAGCCATCTTGGTCACGATGTCTTCCTGACTTTGAGCATAGTCCGCCAGCCATTGCTCCATAAAAGGCTGGGCAGGTTTATTTGTAGCTCCCATGATACGTACCGGCACTTTTCGATAGACGCCCCTACCGTCTTTTTTATCCGATAATACCAGATAGTGAATATCCTTCACGACTTGCTCAGTCAAGGGAGCACCCTCTGCCACCAGGGTCTGCACATACTCAAAAGCTTCCCTGTGACCAATGGCCTCAAGGTGATCTTTCACAGGTTTCTGGTCAATGGTCAAACCGCGCAAGACCATATCTGTCTCACGGAGGGTCGGAAGGAGAGGCGATAAACGGAAGGATAGGGAGAGGATTTTCGGAAGGATATGGATAACTTAACAACTTTGATAGAATAACAGATCGTCAAAATCAGACTGAAATCGGTAGAATAGTAATTCTAAAAATCAATCACATTCAGCAACCAAATTCTCTTCAGCTACTGAAATTGGCTATACCGTTCTTTCTTCAAATTTTGAATGGAGAGCATTGCTACAAAGCTAATCAGGTAAAGACTAGATAGGAAGACCATGACAGTGGCTGGGCTGGAAGCATCCAGAATCATACCGATAATGACAGAGGAGAAGCCTCCTACTGCCCGACCGACGTTTAGGATAACGTTATTGGCTGTAGAGCGGATGTGATGTGGATAAAGACGGGTAATCATGGCCCCGTAACCCGCAAACATCCCATTGACAAAGAAACCAACTATCATGCCACCTAGGATCATAGTCACATGGGAATTGGCAAACTGGAAAAGATAGACAGATACAGCAGATGCAAGGAGAAAGGCGCTGAAAACAGGTCGCGGGCCAAACTTATCCAATATATGACCAAAAACCAACATACCTATACACATACCAAGAATGGTAGTGACCATCCACAAAGAAGAATCTTTGACACTAATATTTAGACTGGTTTGAATAATGGTCGGCAACCAATTCATCATACCGAAGTAGCCTGCGATTTGCACCGTTGTCATAACCATCAATGCCAGTGTCTGGACTGTCAAAGCAGGCGTTTTAAACAATTGACTAACATGAGCGACTTCCGTATCTTCCTTGTCCTGGCCTGGAGAATGGTCTAAGATGGCATCATCTTTTATAGCCACTTGCATCCATAAGACCAGAAGGAGAGGCAAGAGCCCAAAAAGGAAGAGCCCCTTCCAGCCTAAACTTGGAGCCAACCAGCCTGCCAAGAGAGCCGAGCTGATAGAACCAATCTGGCCCGCGATACCATTGAGGGAAGAAATTCGTCCCATCTTTTCCTTGGGGACAATACCTGCCATAATAGCAATAGCGACACCATACTCACCACCGACCCCGATGCCGGCAATAAAACGCATGAGGTAAAGGTAAGGCAGGCTATTGGTAAAGTAGATGAGTCCCGTGGCAACTGCAAAGATGACAATGGTCCACTTGAAAACCTTAAATTTATTGTAGCGGTCAGCAAGGACACCGAATACTAGTCCACCCAGTAGCATACCCAGATTGGTGATGGTCGCAATCCAGCCAGCCTGGGCTCCAGAAATGCCCAGCTCTGCTATGATATTAGCCATAGAAAATGACAGGAACATGACATTTAAATCGTCTGTTCCAGAAGCCACAATGGCCGCCGCTAAGGCACGCTGATTATTTTTATCGAGTTTCAAACCCAACATAGACAATTCTCCTTTTTAATGGTGGCTCACAGACCACCTTTATTAAAAATTGAGAAAAGCTCAAACAAAAACAGGAACTACCGTCCCTGCTCTTAAAAGTGCATTAAAATAATGTGGAAAAATACCTTTCCATCTCTCATTGATTCACTTTTATGCCTCACAGGACACAGTTAAAGCTATTAACAATTTTTACCAGTCTACTAAAAAAGAGACTAGCTGTCAACTAATTGTATGCATTACTGATTCAGATAAGGCCCCAATTTCTCAAAAGTCTTATCATTCCGGATGGTCAATTGCTTGTAAAAGGGAGAACCAGCTAATTTTTTATGATAGGCCGTGCCATGGTAGCCTGCCTCAGAAGTCACCACCCAATAAATAGCCCGGTCCGTCAGCTGGAAAATCTCAGCTCCTAGCACAAGGTCTGCCAAATAGTTTTTCAATTTGTCAAACTCAAGTTTCTCTGTAAAAAAGAGTACATTCTTCCGGAAATAATCTTCCTGCCACCAAGCTGGTAATTGGACTAGCTCCGCCCCGTAATCTTCTTCGCTCAGAAGAGCAAAGGCCTCAACAAAAGGATAATTCGCCGCAAAAAACTGGTCAAAGTCCGCCACGATATCCGCTCTGCTATGGGCCGACGAGAAAAATAAATTCCCAGAATTGATATAGGTCTCAACATCTGTGTAGCCCATGGCCTCTACCTGCTGGCGGAGCTCCGCCATGACGACCTTATTGCGTCCGCCAACATTGATGCCCCGCAGTAACAAGACATATCTCACGATACTTCCTCCTCCAAAACCTGTTTTATCAATTTCATGACCTGATTGCGGTCCAACTTCCACTGAGCCCGCTCATCCTTGTCAAAGGTTCGATTCGAAAGGAAAATAGCCGCCAGCTGCAAGGGACGATTGTACATGATAAAGGTGCCTGTATAGCCTGTGTGAGACAACCAGTTCCCCTTCTTATCCCAGGCTAGCGACCGCTTGCGCTTGTCGTCAAAGCCATAATCCTGGGTCAAATCTGCTGCAAAGTCCGCTGTCAGATAATGCTCCAAGAAGATTTCCAAATCCCTAACCGTCGAAAAAAGACCAGCACTTCCAGCATGTCCCCCCAAGACACGCGCCTTAGGATCATGCACCACACCTGCCTTGACACCACGCACCGTCGGTACCGCCTGACTGACTGGTCCATAAGAGGTTTGGGACATGCCAAAGGGCTCTAGAACACCTCGTCTGATTAGCTGATCCAGACTAGCTCCACCCAGTTCTTCCAGCAAAAAGCCCAGCAGAAGAAAATTGATATCTGTATAGAGAAAATCTTTTTTATCCGTCACCCTAATCTTCAAAATAGCTTCTTTTAATTGGTCCGCATCCAGACTATCCCGATTGGGAATGAAAGGATCGATACCGCTAGTATGGGTCAATAATTGCCGGATGGTCACTTGACTATTCTGAAAAGCAGGATAGTAAGACTGCAAGGTTCTATCTAGCTCCAAAGCTCCGCTATTGACCAAAAAAGTCGCAAGAGTGCCAACTCCCACCACCTTGGAAACAGAAGCCAAATCATAGGTCAAACCCGCCTCAACTGGCGTCTGACCATCCTGGGTACCCAGATAATACTCCTGCCACTGGCCCTTAGAAAAAAGAGCCAGACTGGCGCCAGGATAGACTCCCTGCTCAATCTGCTCTGAAATCTTGTCTAAGATTGTTTTTCTCATTTTTCAAACCACAATTCAATACCGCTTGGGTCTGTTGTTTGGATAAAAGTCGCTTTCTTGTCTTTGAAAAATGGAACGTCCAGCTTGCTCTCCAAATCAGACCAATCATAATCACTCTCTACCGCAAAACGGAGGCTGTCCAAGTCCCAGATCTCTTCTGCTGGTGTCAGTAAATCTTCACCCTCTGCCCCAACAAAACGCAAAAAGTCCTGGTTGGGCAAGATAGTCTCATAAAAATCCTGGCTAACTACTGGATGAGGGCTGTTAATCCAAACAGACTCCACCTCAAAATGACTTAAACCAGCGAAATCAGCATCCCCCTTAAAAGGAACTGGTGGCAGAATAGCTGTTAAATCATCGATGCTTGCCTCACTGTGGAGCAAAAAAGTATCTCCCTCAGGCGATACTGCCTCAAAACCATAGCCATTATGCCCCTTGTAGAGCTTGCTGTAAACCGTTCCATTAGCCAACAGAGCCTCAATTTCGTGAACCTTCTCGACCTTGATAATGATTTTATTGAGCTTCTTCAGTCCATGAACAGCCCGGCTACGATTGCCTGGCGATTCCTGCAAAACCAGCCTAATCTCGCTGTCTTGATGACCAGCAAATTCCGCAAATGGGCCGTCTTCCAGCTTGGTTTTCATCCCCAAATTATCTTCTAGGAAGGCTTGATTAACACTTCTATTATTGACCCGCAGCACAGGTACTACGGCTTGATTTTCCCTTAACACAATCATTTCCCTCCTAATATCATTCCTAGATATTATATAGAATTTTACTTAGTTTTACAAATGATTTCCTGTAGATTTCGACATTTTTCCTTACAGAATTTCTAACTATTCTTAGACAAATTTGCCCCTTTTCCGCTATAATGGAAGGTAGATAATTTCAGAAAATAAGGAGCTCCTATGCGTTTTAATCAATTCTCATACATCCCACAAAATCGGGAAACCATTGTAAACGAACTCCATTCTATCGGCTTTGCGGTCGATAGTCAAGCAGAAATAAAAGAAATCCTGGAAATTTTTGTAAGAACCTGTCATTTTCTGACAACCAACACAGACTTTGCCCTGTCCAATATGATTGCAGACTGGGAGACAGACCTCTTGACCTTCTTTCAGTCGGACCGCCAAGTCACTGCGGAAGTTTTCTACCAAGTAGCCTTTCAATTGCTGGGCTTTGTGCCAAACTTTGACTATACTGATGTTGCAGCTTTTGCCGAGAAAACCAATTTCCCAATTGTCTTTGGCGACATCATTGAAAATCTCTATCAGCTACTCAATACGCGCACCAAGTCAGGCAATACCTTGATTGACCAGCTGGTAGCGGATGATTTGATTCCTGAAGATAATGCGTATCATTTCTTCAATGGCAAAGCCCTTGCGACCTTCTCGACCAAGAATCTAATTCGCGAGGTCGTCTATGTCGAAACGCCTGTGGACACAGCAGGAACTGGGCAGACGGACATTGTCAAGGTTTCTATTTTACGTCCTCACCACGAGGGGGGCATTCCCGCTATCATTACCAATAGCCCTTATCACCAAGGAACCAATGATGTCGCAAGCGATAAGGCTCTTCACAAAATGGAAACGGAGCTGGCTAAAAAGACTCCCGGCAAAATTGAGGTGGGCACACCAAGCTACAAGACCCTTGAACTAGACCAGCGTGACTTGCCGACAAGCCCAGCGACTGAAAAACTGGGACATATCGGCTCTTATTCACTCAATGACTACTTCCTATCACGCGGTTTTGCCAGCCTCCATGTTTCTGGAGTTGGAACTCTAGGCTCGACTGGCTACATGACATCTGGCGACTACCAGCAGGTTGAGGGCTACAAAGCGGTGATTGACTGGCTGAACGGTCGCACCAAAGCCTACACAGACCACACGCGCACCGTGCAGGTCAAGGCTGATTGGGCCAATGGCAAGGTTGCGACAACTGGCTTGTCTTACCTAGGTACCATGTCCAACGCCCTTGCGACAACAGGTGTTGACGGACTTGAGGTAGTTATCGCAGAGGCAGGTATTTCGTCTTGGTATGATTACTACCGTGAAAATGGTTTGGTGACCAGCCCTGGTGGCTATCCAGGCGAGGACCTGGACAGCTTGACTGCCCTGACCTACTCCAAGAGTCTGCAAGCAGGCGACTTCCTCCGCAATAAAGCAGCCTACGAAAAAGGATTGGCAGCAGAACGAGCTGCCCTGGACCGCACCAGCGGTGACTACAACCAATACTGGCAGGACCGCAACTACCTGCTCCAGGCTGATAAGGTCAAGTGCGAGGTCGTCTTTACCCACGGTTCACAGGACTGGAATGTCAAGCCAATCCACGTCTGGAATATGTTCCATGCCCTGCCAAGTCACATCAAAAAGCACCTCTTCTTCCACAACGGTGCCCACGTTTACATCAATAATTGGCAATCCATTGATTTCCGTGAAAGCATGAACGCCCTGCTCAGCCAAAAACTCCTTGGCCACGACAATGCCTACCAACTTCCGACCGTCATTTGGCAGGAAAATACTGGCGAGCAAAGCTGGACCACACTGGAAACCTTTGGCGGTGGACAAGAGGCTGTCTTACCACTGGGAACTGGAAGCCAGACCATTTCCAATCACTATGCCCAAGAAGATTTTGACCGCTACGGCAAATCCTACCCTGCCTTTCACCAAGACCTCTACGCAGGTAAGGCCAACCAAGTCAGCATGGAACTGCCTATAACGGAGGATCTCCTGATTAACGGACAGGTCACGCTGAAACTCCGTGTATCTTCTAGTGTAGCCAAGGGCCTCTTATCTGCTCAGCTATTGGACAAGGGAAATAAAAAACGTCTAGCCCCAATCCCAACACCGAAAACACGATTAAGTCTGGACAACGGCCGTTACCATGCCCAAGAAAATCTGATAGAGTTGCCTTATGTGGAGATGCCGCAACGCTTGGTGACCAAGGGCTTTATGAACCTACAAAACCGTACTGACTTGATGAAAATTGAGGAAGTGGTGCCAGACCAGTGGATGGACCTGAGCTGGAAACTGCAACCGACTATCTACCAGCTGAAAAAAGGCGATGTGCTAGAACTCATTCTCTACACGACAGACTTTGAATGCACTGTTCGGGATAATAGTGACTGGACTATTTCGATTGACTTGGACCATTCGACCATCCATCTCCCAAGACCATAAGACAAGAAAACGAGTTGCACCTGCAACTCGTTTTTGTATTTAGAATTCTTCAAAGTTCTGGTAAAGATAGTCCAACTCCTGAATTTCTTTAGCTAGCTTAGAACCGATTGTAGTGGACTTTACCAATATCCGATGATGCACCTCATCTACTAAACGTTGAGCAGAAATAATCTCTCCTCCACCAGCCAAGACTGTATCAACACCTGTAAACGGCCTGTGGGCAACAAGTTGTAATCCATAGCTGTTGGAAACCAATGTGTAGCCAGCTAAGCCTGTCTTGGCCTGATAGCCTTTTGCAAAGCCGCCATCAATCACCAACATCTGTCCATCTGCTTTTATGGGACTTTCCCCGATTTTCTCACGCACTGGTGTATGTCCATTGATAATGCGACCGTCAACAGTTAAACCAAACTCCTCTAAAATCAGTTGGCAAATATCTTTTTGATTGCGCAAGCGATAATAGGCATTCTTCTCCTCAAAGTGGGTCGTTTTATCAGAAATATAATATCGCTCAAAGGTCGTCATCGCTTTCTTTCCAAACAAAGAGGAACTTTCACCCACCCAGAGGTACCAAAAGAGGTCTGTCTCACGATCATCCTGAATTTCTGGATTCTTATAGGCCCTTCTAATGGATGCTTCATAAAAATCAAGCAAGTCCTTACCTGCATAAGCCATTCCATCTATTCTCAAAGACTTGAAATCTCCATTTTCGTGAAGAGGCAGGCAGCCATGAAAAAGCAAATTCTGATTGTAGACCAGGTACATACTACCTTTTTCAAATAAAAAATCAACATGGCGACGTAATTTTTCAGACTGCTGGAAACTGTGATTTAACTGTTGCAGAAGCGCTACTTCTTCCAAGCTGAGCTGGGTTGGTTCTTTTTGATCAATGGTTTCTGTGGTTAGACCATCCAATGGATACTCTACTCCGTTCAAACAAATGGTATTCGTAACAAAATCTACCTGACTCAAGAGTTTTCGATGGTTCAATTTAAACTCTGGTCTACGTTTGATTAACTGTTCTTCCAATTTAAATTGCAATAGTGCTGTTGACTGCTGCAATTGATTTAGTACAACTGACTCGGCTTGACTCAATACTTCCCCATCTAAAACTGGTTCAAAAGCTTGTTGATAAGAAAAATATTTTTGACTATAAGCGATTAAGGGACGCAAGTTAATCCCGTATCGTTCTTCCAATAATTCTAAATTATTATAGCGAGCAGCAATCCGAATCACATTTACTAAACAGACAAGTGAGCCCGAAATTGCCCCCATCCAAGTTATGTCATGATTGCCCCACTGAATATCAACCGATTGATGTTGGAGAAGGGTATCTAATATTCGATCAGGATCTTTACCACGATCATAGATGTCCCCAACTACATGCAAATGGTCCACATTGAGTCGCTGAATCAACAGTGATAGGGCCTCTACTAACTCTTCCAATTGATCTAATTGAGCGACTTTAGCTAAGATAGCGGTAACATATTTTTGCTTTGCAGCCTTGTTTTCACTCTCTGCCAGCAATTCTTCGATGATATAAGCAAATTCTTTTGGCATTGCCTTTCTAACTTTGGATCGACTATATTTTTCGCCTAAAAATCGGGTAAATTCCAGCATCAAAGGAAGGATAGCTAACAGACGAGTCTCTAGACCACTTTCGCCGAACTGGCTCACATCTCTCTCCATCTTTTCTTTTGGATACAGAATATATAAGGCGAGTTCCTCCAATACCCTTTTATCATTTTGTTCCGCCGCAAAACAATCATTGATCTTATGTTTTATAAGACCTGCTCCACTTCTCAACAAATAGTCAAATGCCTCAAATTCACCATGCAAATCACTGACGAAATATTCAGTCCCCTTAGGGAGATGCTGAATAGCTTCTAAATTGATGAGTTCTGTCATAACGGCTGATTTAGTTGGAAACTTTTCCTTGAGTAAACGATAGTATCTGTCCATTTCTTCTCCTTCCAGGGCAAAATTGAAAGCGGTTACTAATTTAGTCTAACTAAATTTTCCTCCGATTGCAAGAAAAGAAAACGAGCTGCACCTGCAACTCGTTTTTTTTACTGCCTATTTTTCTAAAGGATGAATAATCACACCTTGCACTACACGGTTTACGGTGCCTGTTGGGGATGGTGTATCTGGTAAGTTCTTACACTTGATGGCTGCCATGATAGACACTGTCTGTGCAAAGATGATGTAAGGGAAGGTCAAGAAGACATCTGGCAGGTCTGCTCCGCCTTCTGCGAGGACGAAATTTGGTGCCTCAGTGCCTTCCAATTTCGATGCAGAAAGGGCAACAATTCGCTCTGCTATTGCGTCCCCATGCACCTCATTCAAGAGGTCCACATCGTACTGACGTGTATAAGCATCATTTGAGACAAATTGGAAAATCAAGGTCTTGTCGTTGATAAAGGATTTTGGTCCATGACGGAAACCGAGCGGAGACTCGTACATGGTCGCAATCTTACCAGCGGTCAATTCCAAAATCTTCAGCTGAGCCTCGTGGGCAACCCCGTAGAAACCGCCTGCTCCCAGGTAAATCACGCGCTCAAAATCCAGATCAATAATCCCTTGGATGAAGTCCTCACGGTCCAAGACATCCTGGCCAAGGCGAGCTATGGTGTCGACCCATGCAGCTTTTTCTTCTTGGCTAGCTGGCGAGAAGACAAGCAGGGCCGTCAAGGACATACAGCTGTAAGAACCTGTCATGGCAAAGCCCTTATCGTTGGAGCCGGCTGGTTGCAAGAGCAAGAGATTGTCTGCATCTCCCTCTGCCGCTTGAGCCAATTTCCCTTCAGGTGCACAGGTAATGGTTACTTGGTAAAGGGTGTCAACCAGTGTCTTGGCAATTTCCACCGCTGCCACACTCTCTGGAGAATTTCCAGAACGGGCAAAGGATACCAGGATAGTCGGTACATCAGCCTGAAGATAATCATGCGGACGACCAACCAATTCTACCGTACCAATGGCTGAGAAGCGAATGCGTTTCAAGTCATTGACATTATTGAGGTAGTTGGCGATGCTCTGACCAACGAAGTCAGATGTCCCTGCCCCCGTCAAAATGACATGGACAAAATCATGTTTCTCCTTGATGTTAGCCACAAAGCGCTCTATGACTTCAAGCTTATCGAGATAGAGCTGGTAGGCCTCGCGCCAGAGTCCAGGCTGTTGGAAAATCTCACCCGCTGTAATATGGGCACCCAACTTTTCAAGTTCTTCTTTTGCTAAACGGAACATAGGTCCTCCTTGTTTCATCTGGTTATAACCAGTTTTTCTTTTATTATAAGCGATTTTTTCCACAAAGTCAACTTAAAGTAGGTTAATATTTTAATTTTCTCTAACTTTTTTCCTACTCAATTCGGCGCTTTTCATGCTATAATACTTCCAGAATACTTTTGGAGGAAAGACACTATGATGAATATGCAACAAATGATGAAACAGGCCCAGAAATTGCAAAAGCAAATGGAGAAAAGCCAGGCTGAACTGGCTGCAACCCAGTTTACAGGCACTTCTGCACAAGACTTGGTCACCGCAACTTTGACAGGCGACAAGAAATTGGTTGCCATCGACTTCAAACCTGAAGTTGTTGACGCTGACGACATCGAAACCTTGCAGGATATGACCATTCAGGCGGTTAATGCAGCGCTGGAACAAATTGATGAGGCAACCAAGAAGAAACTCGGTGCCTTCGCAGGGAAATTGCCATTTTAGAAAGGAGCACTCCCGTGTCCAACCTAGAACTCCTCCCTCTTACAGAGCAAGCACTCCGAACTATTTGGAAAATAGGATTCTCTGACGAAAAACCCTACTGGAAAGAGTTCGCAGCCCCCTATTTCGATGACTATCAGGCTTATAAAGACTTCACCAATTTCCAAGAATCACCGCGCTATCCTTGGTTCCAAACAGAAGAAGTTCGAGGCATCTTGGTAGATGGAGAGCCAATCGGAATGGTTAGTTATTATTGGGAAAATCAAGCTACACGCTGGCTAGAAGTTGGTATCGAAATCTATAATGAGAACCAATGGGGAAAAGGATTCGCAACCCTAGCCCTCCAGAAATGGATTCGTCAGATTTTCACAAGCATGCCAGAACTGGAACACATCGGACTGACCACCTGGTCTGGTAATCCTGGCATGATGCGGGTAGCTGAAAAGATTGGCATGCGAAAAGAAGGACAGATTCGCAAGGTTCGCTACTGGCAGGGATACTGCTATGACTCTGTCAAATACGGCATTCTCAGAGAAGAATGGCACAACTCCTAGGCTAGTATGAAGCTCTCAAAACTTACTTTCGATGGGAATTCCTTCCCATTTCACATTAAAAACGTGGGTTCCATCCGAACTCATGTTTTTTACAATCCATATAACAAAGACTCGACCTGCAAGAGGAACAAATCTGCATAGCGGGTGGTTGACCGCAGACTGTCTTCAACCCTCTGCAAGCTCTCAAGCTGGTCGGTGATAATCCCATCCACCTGAAGCATAGCCATTCGTGTCATTTCGTCCTCATCATTGGGCGTCCAGACATAGACCGACTTGCCGCGTAACCAAGACTTCATCATGAAATTTTGGTCCAGAGAAGTATATTCCATGGTGTAGCCATCCGCTACTGTCTGAGGATAGATACTGTTAAAGGGCAAAATCAGATAGGTTTTTAGCTGGGGCAGAACCTTCTCGATTTCTACAATGATCTGATAATCTAGCGAATGAAACTGATGCCCCTTGGCCAAGAGGCGTTTTCCATATTTTTTGACAAAATTCTTAGCTAAATCAGGACTATCTTGCTTGGTCTCCTTGATTTCGACCAGGAGTTTCTGACCCAATTGGTCTGCCTTATCCAGATAGGCATCGAAGGACGGAACTGGTGCAGACTGACCGTTTTCCGAGGCGGTCATGGAGGTCAACTCCTGCAAGCTATAATCGTGCGTACCTCCGGTATTTCCCGTCAAGGCCAACAAATTCGTATCATGCATGACGACAAACTGACCGTCCTTGGTCTCCTGAATGTCCATCTCCACAAAATCCGGCCTGAGCTGGGCAGTTAACTCCAGAGATTCAAGGGTATTTTGGACACCATTTTCATCATCCACACCTCGGTGAGAAATGGTCACTGGCAGGCTTTCAAAGGGATAATAAAGGCTGAGAGCCCCGTCCAAACCAAAGAGTAAGGCAGAGCTTACCACAATCAGCAAACGGAGGCGGTGACGCAGGCGCTTTCGTCGGTAGCTTGGTAAATGCTGACCAGTCAAGAGAGTCACAAACTTGGTCATAAACATGGCAATAGCCCCATAGTAGGTCAGCCTGAAGAGGATGAAGCTCAGCAAGGCCAGGGGATAGGCCAGGGAAGGCAGAGTCTTGTCCACCAAAAGCTGGAACAGATAGAGGGTGAGCCCAACACCAAGTATAACCAGACCAGGCAAGGTCATTGTCCACAAGAGGCGGGCGTAGGCTACCAACTGCTGCCACCCCCGGGTTTGATTCCAGGAGTGGGCTACTGATTCCTTGACCCCTCGGTGTTCAAAATAAATCTTAGGTATAGCATACATGAGCCTAGCAGATAACCAAGAAAAGACCAACAAACTTAGAGCAATCACTAAGGCTACAAGATTGTTCTTTTCAAGATAATCCAACACAAACTGAGGAATGACTAGCTTATTAAAATAATAAATATTCAAAATCCTACGCAAAAAGGGCAATAACACCGTTGCATAGCATAGGAGAAAGCTAATTTTAGGGAGACTGGTATGGCTGATAATCCCCACCATATCCCGTCCAACATCCTTAATATAATCTCTCAAATGCTTGACCCGATTGTCCAACAACTGCCTAACCCCAGTAAAGATGAGGGCAATTTCCAGATAGGCAACCAAGATATTTAGAATGACCAGCAGGGCAAAAAGAACAGTAACAAAAAGATTGCTAGATAGGACTTGGAGGACATTTGTTGGAGATAGGTAGGCATGGCCTGTCAGCGACAGAAGAAATTCTGCCAACCAGGAATTGAGCGGAATCCATACAAACTCCATAACAGTAAAGGAGACAAAAAACAAGAGCAGGATTTTATCCAGATTATAATAAACCTTTTGAAATTCACGACGTATTCTATCCATAGACCTAGTGTCCCATAATTCAAGGAATTTTTCAAGCCAAGTCAGGTGAGAAGGCGACAAGATAAAAAGCTGGATACAAAATCTTTTCGAATAAAAGTATAGAGATAAATAACTAGTTGGCGCTGTTCCTGAGATAAATAGATTTGCCTATTGCTAAACAACTGAAATATTTGATCCTTACTCTTTAATAACGAGTCTGGAACACTATAGTATTCCTCATTAAAATCTATAGAGTCTAATGACTGCTCTTTTAATAACTGATTGACAATTTCGATACTGGATTGAAGTGTGCCTTTGTCGATTCCCGTCTGAATACTTAATTCATATAGGTTCATTTGACTAGTAGCAAATAATTCCATGAGGATTGCAAGTGTACGATTATCAATCATAAGTTCCTCCTTAATAGCATTGTAAACCCTTTCAAAAACAATTTCTACCCAATTTGAGCCCAATTTACTTCTCTTGTAATCAAATTCCGACTGGGCTCAAGAATGACTAATAAACATAATACCAGCTAAATTTGGCAGATGGTAAAGATTAAAAGAGTTTGGAAAACGCCAAACTCTTCTATAATACTAATTCTTATCATATTGATTGATACAGGTCATACGCCTATATCACCCAAACACCTTCTGTAGGACTTCGCCAATGGTTGTCACGCCGACAACATTGATTTCCTTGGGCACCTTGATACCTGTCAGGGAATTTTTAGGAGCATAGACCTTGGTAAAGCCCAATTTAGCGGCTTCGTTAATCCGTTGCTCAATCCGATTGACGCGGCGGATTTCCCCTGTTAGACCGATTTCGCCTATAAAGCACTCTTGTGGGTTGGTTGGCTTGTCCTTGTAACTGGAAGCAAGGGCAACTGCGACCGCCAGGTCAATAGCTGGCTCATCCAGTTTGACACCGCCAGCTGACTTAAGGTAGGCATCTTGGTTTTGGAGGAGCAGACCTGCCCGTTTTTCCAAAACCGCCATAATCAAGCTGGCACGGTTGAAATCCAAGCCTGTCGTAGTCCGCTTGGCATTGCCAAACATGGTCGGGGTCACCAGAGCCTGCACTTCGGCAAGGATAGGGCGGGTGCCCTCCATGGTCACGACAATAGCCGAGCCAGTCGCTCCGTCCAGACGCTCTTCCAGAAAGACCTCGCTGGGATTGAGAACTTCGACCAAGCCCTGCGACTGCATTTCAAAAATGCCGATTTCGTTGGTGGAGCCAAAGCGGTTTTTGACCGCCCGCAAGATACGAAAGGTGTGTTGCCGCTCGCCCTCAAAATAGAGAACAGTATCCACCATATGCTCCAAGGTCCGCGGTCCAGCCAGGGTTCCTTCCTTGGTCATGTGGCCGACGATAAAGGTTGCGATGTTGTTGGTCTTTGCAATCTGCATGAGCTCGTTGGTCACTTCACGGACCTGACTGACAGATCCTTGCACACTGGAGATATCAGGACTCATGATGGTCTGGATAGAGTCGATAATCAGGAAATCTGGCTTGATTTTCTCAATTTCGGTCCGAATACTCTGCATATTGGTCTCCGCATAGAGATAGAACTCACTGTCAATGTCCCCCAAACGCTCGGCACGGAGCTTAATCTGCTGGGCAGACTCTTCACCCGACACGTAGAGGACGGTGCCAATGGTGGACAGCTGGGTCGATACCTGCAGGAGCAGGGTGGACTTGCCAATCCCTGGATCGCCACCGATCAGGACCAAACTTCCCGGTACCACACCGCCACCGAGGACACGGTTGAACTCTTCCATGTTGGTCTTGGTGCGGGCTACTTGAATGGACGACACTTCATTGAGCTTCATGGGACGGGTTTTCTCACCTGTCAGGCTGACCCGCTCGTTCTTGACTTCGGCGACTTCCACTTCCTCGACAAAGCTAGACCAGGAGCCACAGTTGGGGCAACGGCCTAGATACTTGGGCGAGTGGTACTCGCAGGATTGACAGACAAAGGTTGTTTTTTTCTTAGCGATGATGATTTCCTCCTATTTCCCTGTCGAGCCAAATCCACCCGTCCGAACGCCGTCGGCCTGGTCGCCGTCAGCCAAGAGGAAGGGTGCAAAAACAGCCTGTACGATCCGCTCGCCAGCTTCCACCAACACGGTTTCTTCTGTGATGTTTCGCATCTGGGCAAAGATGTGGCCTTCGTTGGCTGGATTTCCATAGTAGTCGCCGTCGATAACCCCAACCGAGTTAATCAAAACCAGCCCCTTCTTGCGAGGGTTGGACGAACGGTCGTAGAGATAGAGGACCTCATTGGCCTGCATATAGGCCTTGACACCCGTTGGCACCAGCTTAATCTCACCTGGCTCCAAGCTGACGGTTTCTGCAGCCTTCAGGTCGTAACCTGCTGCATGGGCTGTCTCACGTTTTGGCAATAAATTTTCATCAGTAAACTGGCTGACCAGTTCAAAACCACGGATTTTCATAAAATCTCCTTATATCATTTTCTTCATTTTATTCATTGTATTCATTCGCATTTTTCATCACAAATGCAAAAAGGGTTGTTAAAGGAAAGGCATACTCGTCATCAAAGTGGGCTGCACGTAGCCACAAGTCTTGGTCAACCTTGCGAAGATAGACACTACGAGGGAAGGTGAATTCTTCTTCCAACTGAGGCGACAGCAAACAAATGGCTCCATCTGGTGATTTTCCTTGGGAGAGTACAGTATCCTGGCTGACTTCCTGTTCCAACAAGGCCAACCGAAGATAAACTCCCAGAGGAGCTGGTGGTAATTGATAACCCATTTCCACGGCTCTCTCCTCTATCTGAGGAGCAGCCGCTTCCCTATCAAATCCCATGTCGGCTAGGCTGACAATCTCAACTAAACACTTCTGTTTCTCCACCACTTCTTGATAAGCAGGGTGAACTAGGTAGGTCTTGAAATAGTCGTTTATCAAAATTTTCTTATCATCTAAGTAGGCAAGGATTTCTTCTTTTTCTAGGGGAAACAATTCAACCCAAATGCTCTGTCTTTTCATAGGTCTATTATACAGGAAATACAGGGTAAAGCAAAACTCCAACCTAATGGCTGGAATCTTGATTTTATTCAAACACAAACTGGTTGTGGTAGAGTTCGGCGTAGAAGCCGTTGAGCTTGAGGAGCTGGCTATGGTTGCCTTGCTCAATCACTTTTCCATCTTTGAGGACGATGATTTCGTCCGCATTGAGAATGGTTTTGAGGCGGTGGGCAATGACGAAGCTGGTCCGTCCTGCGATAATGGCCTCCATGGCCTTTTGAATTTTGGCTTCTGTTACGGTGTCAACGTTTGACGTTGCTTCGTCCAAAATCAAGACTTGTGGATCTGTCAAAAGCGTACGGGCAATGGAAATCAACTGTTTCTGACCTGTTGAGAAGGCATTCTCATCATCGGTCACAAAGGTTTCATACCCCTCTGGCAAGCTCATGATGAAGTCGTGGATATGGGTAGCACGAGCTGCGGTTTCCACCATTTCCTGCGAAATGCTCTCATCACCGAAGCGGATATTGTCCGCAATAGTACCCGAGAATAGCACCGACTCCTGCAAAACGATACCGACCTTATCCCGCAAGCTGTCCAAGTCATATTCCCGAATATCGCGGCCGTCAAAGGCCACGCTACCACTATTGACATCATAGAAGCGGTTGATTAAGTTCATAATGGTTGTCTTACCAGACCCCGTCGGACCAACGACCGCCACCATTTTGCCCTTAGGAGCAGAGATAGACACCTTGTCCAAGACCTTCTGACCCGGCAGATAGCCAAAGTCGATGTCCTTGATTTCAACACCTTCTTTTAATTCGGTAAATAGCGGAGCGTTTTGAGGGCGAACTTCCTCAGGCTCATCAAACATTTCCTGAATACGATGAGCTCCTGTAAAAGCTAGCTGCAATTCTGCCCAGCTGGCAGCAACCTGCATGATTGGCTGGTAATACTGTTGCGAATACTGAACAAAGGTCACCACCAAACCAAGTGCGGCAGCTGTTTCCAGTGAGCTATCATTAAGGACAATGCTGGAGCCTGCAAAGATAACGACGGCCGTATTGACCAAGCTCATACCATTCATAAATGGGAAGAGGATCCCACCAAACAAGCGCCCCTTGAAGGTCGTACGACGGACTTCTTCATTGAGTTCCAAGAAACCATCAATCGTCTCTTCCTGCACACCCTGTACAATAATCGCTTTTTGTCCAGAAATTTTCTCGTCCATGTAGGCATTAAGCTTAGACACCGCAGCCTGCTGCAAGTCCGTGTATTTGCGTGATAAGCGAATGATAATCACTAGAGCAACCAAGGCAACTGGCGTAGAAGCAATGGTGACCCAGGCCAAGCGAGGATCCTGACGGAACATCATGATAACCATACCAACATAAAGGGCAATGTTGGTCACCACTTGGGTCAAGGACTGGTTAAAAGCGTTTTGGATATTGTCCAAATCACTGGTAAAGCGAGAAAGAATGTCCCCGTCCTTGTGGCTATCAAAGAAGGCAACTGTCAAACGTTCCAGCTTGCCAAACAAACCCTTACGCATACGGTTGGTCGAATGAGCCACGATACGCGTGAAGAGGAGAGTATAAATCAAGGAAGCCACAACCGTCGCCACATAGGCCATGAGAATGTTGAGCATAACCCCGTTAAAATCAGCTATGTCCGGCTTAAAACCAGTCTGTCCCATTTGCTTCGCCGCAAAATAAGCCTGACCAATTTTTCCCAATTCTGTAATGGCATTCCCCAGTAAAACCGGTGTCTTCACCTGCAAATAAGTCGCCGCAACAATAGCCACAAAAATCATAGCAAAGGACAGTTTATAACGTTTAAAATAAAACCAAAAGAAACGTAAAGTCTTCATTTATTCTTCTCTCCCTTTCTGTGTTTCGTAGATTTCACGGTAGACATCGTTCGTAGCTACCAGCTCGGCGTGGGTACCTTGGCCGATCAGACGACCTTCATCAAGTACCAAAATCTTATCAGCTTTGACAACAGAAGAAATCTTCTGGGCAACGATAACCGTCGTTGTCCCCTTCAAATCATGATTGAGGGCCTCTTGTACCAATTTTTCAGACTTGGCGTCAAGGGCTGAGGTCGAATCATCTAGTACCAAGACTTTTGGCTCAGAAATCACACCACGGGCAATAGACATCCGTTGCTTCTGACCACCGGAGAAGTTATTTCCCCGCTCCTCGACCTGGCTTTCATAGTTATCATCCAAACGGTCGATAAATTCCTTGGCCTGGGCAATACCTGCGGCCCGCTCCAAGCGTGTCAAGTCCGCCCCAGGCGCGCCCTGACGCAGGTTGTCTGCAATAGTACCCGAAAAGAGAATGGCCTTCTGCAAGACGATAGAAACCGTGTTACGAAGAGTATTTTGATTGACTTCTTTCAAGTCACGACCCCCGATAGAGACCGTCCCCTCCTGCGGGTCAAAGAGACGCGGAATGAGTTGGGCAAGCGTTGATTTACCAGCGCCCGTCGCTCCAACCACACCGACCATTTGGCCTGGCTCAATCTCAAAGGAAATATTTTTCAGAGTCGGCTCCGTGTCATGCGGATAGGTAAAGCTGACATTATCAAAGACAATCCGGCCTTCGAGTTCTTCATCTGCCACATCTTTAAAGGTCATAGCAGGCTCGGTATCCAAGACCTCGCTGATCCGTTTGATGGAAATAGCTGCGCGAGATGCCTGCATGCCCATGAAAGAGGCCATGATAATAGCAAACATAATCTGCATAAGGTAGCTCATGAAGGAAGTAAAGCCACCAATCGCCTCAAAATTCGTATCCACCATCCCAGATACCAGGTAGAGGGACAAGAAAATAGCCATGAAAGAAATAAACATCATCAAGGGTTGCAGGATTGAAAAACCATAACCGATAAAGAGGTTGAGGTCCAAGAGTTCATTAGACACAGACTTGAACTTATCGTATTGATTTTTTTCCTGTACAAAGGACTTGACCACACGGATACCGCGCAGATTTTCCTTGGCAATGCCGTTCATGCGGTCCATCAGAGTCTGGAATTTCCCAAATCGTGGACCCATAACCCCCATGACCACAGCCATAATCGCCATGATCAAAATAACCATCAGAACGATGACCCACCACAATTCAGGCATGGTCCGCACCGCCATGATGAAGGCTCCGACAAAGAGGAGGGGAACCCGTAACAAGATGGTAAAGAGCATCATGGTCAAGTTCTGAATCTGGCTGACATCGTTGGTCATCCGAACGACCAAATTCCCCGCATTAAACTCTTCCACATTTGCATAAGAAAAACTTTGGATTTTTCTAAAAGTTTTTTCGCGGATATCCGCCGAAACCCCCTGGGAAATCTTCGCTGCCACGATAGTATTGGCTAAACCAGCCAAAAGTCCAATCCCAGCAATAACCAGCAAGAGTTTACCGACTTCAACAATCTCTGTCTTGTCGTTGGTCAAGACAGCTGTCAAGACATCCTTCAAGTAGCTCGGCTGTAGCAGAGCAGTTGTCACGACCGTTGCCGTTAATAAAACCGAGGCCAAGGCATACCACTTATAACGCAGTATCGCTTCTTTAAACATTGTTCTTCTCCTTATATTCCTTAATATTATCAGATAATTGATGGGCCCACTGCTTCACCAATTGAAAATCTTCTTTTGTAATCTTATTAAACAATGATTGGTGCAGCTCCTGATGGAAGTCATCTAGGCGACTAACTTTTTCCTGCCCATTCGCCGTCAGGATAATCTGCTTGTAGCGCTTATCCTGCTTGGATGGAATGACTTGAATAAAATCATTTTTCTCCATTCGTTTGACCAGATTACTAGCAACTGACTTAGAAATTTTCATTTCTTTTTCAATATCCTTAACAAAGACTTCCTTGTCAGAACACTTAGCTAGATAAAGCAAGGCCCATCCCTGAGGACCAGCGAGATGCTCTACACCATGTTCCTTGGCAATCTTGTCACCAATCTGTTCCACCTGATTGAGCAGGGAACGAAATTCTGTTAAAAAATCTCCCATCGAAACTCCTTTCATTGTTAGTTAATGACCATGAGAATCATTATAGTTTTCTAGAGAACTATTGTCAAGCAAAATGAAACATTTTCTTTGTTTTCATAGATTTTTTCATTTTGTAAAAACCGACCTGTCCTTTTCCTGCAAGCCGCCTTTTTCGCTCTGCTATTTTCAAAAAAATTTTATATATGATATAATGGTAAAAACATGAATTCAGAGGAAGCATTATGGAAAAGCAAACCATTGCTATCTTGGGACCTGGCTCATGGGGAACAGCCCTAGCTCAGGTGCTCAATGATAACGGGCATAGTGTCCGTATCTGGGGAAATATCCCGGAGCAGATTGATGAAATCAATGAAAAACATACTAATACGCGCTATTTCAAGGACATTGTTCTAGACGAGAAGATTGTTGCCTACAAGGATTTGGCTGAAACGCTAGATGGTGTGGACGCTGTACTCTTCGTTGTTCCGACAAAAGTTACCCGTCTGGTAGCCAAGCAGGTTGCCGAGACCCTCAAGCACAAGGTTGTAGTCATGCATGCCTCAAAAGGTTTGGAGCCAGACAGCCACAAACGCCTGTCTCAAGTACTTGAGGAGGAAATCCCTGCTGACCTGCGCTCAGAAGTCGTTGTTGTCTCCGGTCCTAGCCACGCTGAGGAAACCATCGTCCGCGACTTGACCTTGATTTCTGCCGCATCCAAAGACATAGAGGCAGCAACCTATGTCCAAAATCTCTTCAGCAATCGCTACTTCCGTCTCTATACTAACAACGACGTAATCGGCGTAGAAACAGCTGGCGCTCTTAAAAATATTATCGCAGTCGGAGCCGGGGCCTTGCACGGGCTGGGCTATGGTGACAATGCCAAGGCTGCTATTATCGCTCGTGGCTTGACAGAAATTACCCGCCTCGGTGTCGCCATGGGTGCCAATCCTTTGACATACAGCGGACTGTCTGGCGTCGGTGATTTGATTGTCACCGGTACATCAGTTCATTCCCGCAACTGGCGGGCTGGAGACCTGCTTGGTAAGGGCGAGAAACTGGAAGACATTGAAGCCAATATGGGCATGGTCATCGAAGGAATTTCCACGACCAAGGCTGCCTACGAATTGGCCCAAGAACTCGGGGTCTACATGCCAATTACCCAAGCCATTTACAAGGTCATCTACCAGGGTGCCCAAATCAAAGATGCCATCCAAGAAATCATGTCCGGCGAATTCCGTCATGAAAATGAATGGCACTAATAAAATTGTTAATCATCAATAAAGTACAAGGAAAAATGTATGAAGAAAGTTAGAAAAGCCGTCATCCCTGCTGCTGGTTTGGGAACACGTTTCTTGCCGGCAACAAAGGCACTCGCTAAAGAAATGTTGCCGATCGTTGACAAACCAACTATCCAATTTATCGTTGAAGAAGCCCTTGCATCTGGCATTGAAGACATTTTGGTGGTTACTGGTAAATCAAAACGTTCTATTGAGGACCACTTCGATTCAAACTTTGAATTGGAATACAACTTAAAAGAAAAAGGTAAGAATGAATTGCTCAAACTGGTCGATGAAACAACTGGTATCCGCCTGCATTTCATTCGTCAGAGTCATCCGCGTGGCTTGGGCGATGCGGTCTTGCAAGCCAAGGCCTTTGTCGGCAATGAGCCTTTCGTTGTCATGTTGGGTGACGACCTCATGGATATTACCAATAAAAAAGCTGTCCCATTGACCAAACAATTGATGAACGATTTTGAAAAAACACATGCTTCAACCATTGCTGTTATGCCGGTTCCCCACGAAGAGGTGTCAGCCTACGGTGTCATTGCACCTCATGGCGAAGGTGTCAATGGCCTTTACAGTGTCGATACATTTGTGGAAAAACCAAAACCTGAAGATGCTCCATCTGACTTGGCCATTATCGGTCGCTATCTTCTCACACCGGAAATTTTTGAAATTCTTGAAAATCAAAAACCAGGTTCCGGCAACGAAATCCAATTGACCGATGCCATTGATACCCTCAACAAAACCCAACGCGTATTCGCTCGTGAATTCAAGGGCGCTCGTTACGATGTCGGTGATAAGTTTGGTTTCATGAAAACTTCCATTGACTACGCCCTACAACACCCACAGGTCAGAGACGATTTGAAACAATATTTGATTGACCTTGGTAAATCATTAGAAAAAACAAAGAAAAACTAGCAAATCGCTAGTTTTTTTCTTATACCAGATAAAAGATGCCCAACAAGAGAATGAATATAGCTAAATAACTAATAAAGCTGTAAAAGATTTGCTTACCAGAAAACAGATTTTTTTCCACAAGCGGTGGAAGAAAAATGACGACTAGGGCACCGCCGACCGCGCCACCGATATGACCTGCCATAGAGATCGAAGGTGTGAAGAGTCCAAGCACTAAGTTCATCCCCAAAAGCATCATGTAGCGTTGCCCAAGAACCTGTAAATAGCGACTGCGACTAAATTTTCTCAGGAGGGCCATAGCCGCAAAGAGGCCAAACAAGGAGGTCGACGCTCCCGCTCCGACCACTCCCGGAGTGAAAAAGAGAACAAAAAGATTGCCCATCATTCCCGACAGCATATAGAGCAAAAAGAAGCGGCGTGGACCAAACAGTCCTTCCAGCTGGTAACCCAGCCCAATCAAGGTGATACTGTTAAACAAAAAATGTTCCCAGCCGATATGAACAAAAATCGGCGAAATCAGGCGCCATAGCTGACTAGGATCCTGGCGTACCGCCTCTCCATACATACCGCCAAATTCAAAAATCGTATAGGCCGCGGTCGTCTGCCCAAAACGCAAGATTTGGATGAGCAAGAATACAGCCGTCGTCACAGCCAACAAGCCATTGGTCACAGGGTACCGTCTATCAAACATCTGTCTCAACAATCACTAACTCCTTTACTGCTTGGTCAAATATCTCCGGCTCAATAGCCAGTAGCTGAAAATCTGCCAAAGTCGACACCGTCTGCCCGTGAAAATCAGCTAGGTAGCGATCATAAAATCCGCCACCATATCCAATCCGAAAACCGGCCTTATTCCAAGCCAAACCGGGCACATGAATTAAGTTAATCACAGACTTATCCACAGGTTGTGAATAAGTTCCCGGTTCCCAGACACCAAAAGCCGACTTGACCAAATCATTAGGATTATATTCTACAAAATCCATCCGCCCTTGTGAATAGGTCTTAGGGATGAAAATCTGCTTACCATCCGCCTGTGCCTGCTCAATCAGATAACGCGTATTCCACTCATGTGGCATGGAAAGATAGGTGGCAAGAGAGGTTGCAGACTTGTAAGCCTCTGTCTCTACCAACAAATCAGTCATGGTCTGACTGCTCTTCTCCCGCTGACTCGAGGACAAAAACTTCAATTGAGCCAACATTTCCTTACGAATGATTTTTTTATCCAAAGAATATTCTCCTTTTCAGAAAAAAGGCTGGAAAACCAACCTTAGTTCACTTTCATTTTCAAAAATCCACTCAACTTATCCACAGCCAAGGGAAGAGCAGCCTCATTGGGATTGAGACGGGGATTGTGGAGGGGATAAGGCGTCTCCACTCCTAACCAGAACATGACCCCCGGTACCTTGTTGAGCAGATAACCAAAGTCCTCACCCGTCATGGCAGGTGGGCAGTCAATCATCTCAACTCCCTCCACACCATCAAAGTAAGTCATGAATTCATCTGCTAGTTTCGGATTGTTTTCCACAGGCAGATAGCCGCTTGGGTTGAGCACGATGTCTAGCTCTACACCAAAAGATTTGGCAATGCCTTCAGCCACCTCACGGACACGTTTTTGCACTAAAAGGCTCATGTCTTGCGTTAAGGCCCGAATGGTGCCGTGCAAAAAGGCCGTTTCGGCGATGACGTTATTGGTCGTGCCCGCCTGCATGTGCCCAAAGGTTACCACTGCCCCCTCTATCGGGTCCACATTGCGACTAACCACCGACTGGACTTGGGTCACAAAGTAGCTGGCCGCCACAAGGGCGTCATTTGCGGTATGGGGAAATGCTGCGTGGCCACCTTTTCCAGTAAACCGTATCTTGACTTCACAAGTGCCCGCAAAAAGGGTCGCACGGTTGGTGGCCATTTGACCAACTTTGAGGTCTGGTCGGACATGGAGCCCATAAAATTCATCTGGCAACCACTCACCAAAGGCACCTGCCTCATACATGAGCATGCCGCCAGCCAGATTTTCCTCTGCAGGCTGAAAGAGGAAGAGCAGATTATGCTTGGGTTGCTGCTCTGCCATTTTCTCCAAAAGCCCCAAGGCAATGGTCATGTGAAAATCATGTCCACAGGCATGCATACGGTCAGGATGGAGAGATTTGAAATCCAGCCCCGTTTCCTCAACGATAGGCAAGCCGTCAATATCCGTCCGCCAACCGATGGTTTTTTCCGGCGCAGAACCTGTCAGATGGACCAAAATACCCGTTTTCCAGGTCCGAACTTGAGCAAAAGCACAATTTTCCAGTAGCTGACCAATGACGTCCATCAAATAGGCATGGGTCTTGAACTCTTCCATCCCAATTTCAGGAATTTGGTGGAGAGCACGCCTAGTCGCAATTAAATCGAGCATGAACTACCTCTTAGAGTGTACGGAGAGCCTCTTCCAAGGCTGTTTTTTGTTGGGTTTGAGCGTCGATTTCTTTGATAATGCGGGCTGGAACACCTGCTACTACCACATTTTCAGGCACGTCTTGAGTCACAATGGCACCTGCCGCAACGACAGAACCGCTACCGATTTGCACGCCTTCGATGACAACGGCATTAGCACCGACCAAGACATTATCGCCGACGCGAACTGGGTCTGCTGACGCTGGCTCAATCACGCCTGCAAGCACTGCACCTGCACCGATATGGCTATTTTTACCGACCGTCGCACGACCACCAAGCACGGCACCCATGTCAATCATAGTCCCTGCACCGATTTCCGCACCGATGTTGATAACGGCACCCATCATGATGACCGCATTATCACCGATAGCAACTTGGTCCCGGATAATAGCCCCCGGCTCGATACGAGCGTTGATAGCACGCTTGTCAAGCAATGGTACAGCTGAGTTGCGAGCGTCATTTTCCACCACATAATCCACATTTTCCGTCAAGCCAGCCAAAAGCGGCTCCACATCCTTCCAGTCACCAAAGAGGACATTGCCCAGCTTGATGACAGTTGCCGGAACTTCTGCCACCAACTGACCTTCAAAGGTCACTTTCACAGCCGTTTTCTTCTCAGCATTGGCGATAAATTGGATGATTTCTTGAGCGTTCATTTTTGTTGCAGTCATAGTATTTCCTATCTAAAGATTATTTTTTACTATTATACCAAAAATTTTCAGAAAATTCGGGGAATATGGTTTGTAATATAGAACAAAACTTTGTAAAAGAAATTTCAACAGCGGCAAACATTAAAAACGAGAAGATTAAGCTGGTCCTCTCAAGAATATAGCTTTCGTCTACCCACTACAGTTGACAACGATCCTATCACAAAAAGGAACGTCGACAAATCAACGTTCCTTTCACAACTATACCGGCGGCCGGGGTCGAACCGGCACGTCCTTGCGGACACTGGATTTTGAGTCCAGCGCGTCTGCCAATTCCGCCACGCCGGCATATAGTTATAACTGGGGTAGCTGGATTCGAACCAACGCATGAGGGAGTCAAAGTCCCTTGCCTTACCGCTTGGCGATACCCCAATATTAAAATAGGCGAGTGAGGGGAATCGAACCCCCGAATGTCAGAGCCACAATCTGATGTGTTAACCACTTCACCACACCCGCCATAGAACACGGGCAGTAGGAATTGAACCCACACTGAAGGTTTTGGAGACCTTAGTTCTACCTTTAAACTATGCCCGTAAAGGTATGGAGAGAGAGGGATTCGAACCCCCGAACCCGAAGGAGCGGATTTACAGTCCGCCGCGTTTAGCCTCTTCGCTATCTCTCCAAAATATTAAGTTAATGGCGCGAGACGGAATCGAACCGCCGACACATGGAGCTTCAATCCATTGCTCTACCAACTGAGCTACCGAGCCAAAATTGCGGGAGCAGGATTTGAACCTACGACCTTCGGGTTATGAGCCCGACGAGCTACCTAGCTGCTCCATCCCGCGACAATAAAAAGGAGGATGTGGGATTCGAACCCACGCACGCTTTTACACGCCTGACGGTTTTCAAGACCGTTCCCTTCAGCCGGACTTGGGTAATCCTCCATAAAATATAGTCCGTACGGGATTCGAACCCGTGTTACCGCCGTGAAAAGGCGGTGTCTTAACCCCTTGACCAACGGAC